>NZ_LHSJ01000170.1:0-15095 GCF_001270295.1 Achromobacter sp. DMS1
ATCGCCGGCACCGTGCGGGCCGACATCCGCGCGCTGGCCGCCTACCCCGTGGCCGACTCCGCCGGCTGCATCAAGCTGGACGCCATGGAATGTCCCTACGCGCTGCCCGAGGCCGTGCGCGAGGACATTGCCCGCGCCGCGCGCGACGCCGCCCTGAACCGCTATCCGCCGGCGGGCGAGCCCGCCCTGCGCGCAGCGGTGCGCGCCGCCTTCGGCGTGCCCGACGGGGCCGGCCTGCTTTTCGGCAACGGCTCCGACGAGCTCATCCACCTCATCGTCCAGGCGTGCTGCCAGCCGGGCGACGCGGTGCTGTCGCCCTGGCCCTCTTTCGTGTACTTCGACATGGCGGCGCGCTTCGACCACGCCCGCTTCGTGGGCGTGCCGCTCGCCGAAGACCTGTCCCTGGACCTGCCCGCCATGCTGGCGGCCATCCGCGAGCACCGGCCCAAGGTGGTGTTCCTGGCCGTGCCCAACAACCCCACGGGCGGGCTGTGGGCCGACGAGGACATCGCCGCGATCGTGCGCGAGGCGCCCGGCCTGGTGGTGCTGGACGAGGCCTACCAGCCTTTTGCCGGCCGCACCTGGATGGGCAGGGTGCTCGACGCCCCCAATACGGTGGTGATGCGCACGGTGTCCAAGATCGGCCTGGCCGGGCTGCGCTTCGGCTATCTGGCCGGCCATCCGGCCTGGATCGCCGAGCTGGACAAGGTGCGCCCGCCCTACAACGTGGACGTGCTCGCCCAGGCGGCCCTGCTGGCCGTGCTGCGCCACAAGCCGGCGCTGGACGAACAGGCCGCGCGCATGCGCGCCGACCGCGAGCCCCTGGCCGCGGCCCTGGCGGCCCTGCCCGGCGTCAGGGTGTTCCCGTCCGCCGGCAATTTCGTTCTCGCCCGCTTTTCCGGCAAGATGGACGGCAACGCCGTGCATCTTGCCTTGAAAGCGCGCAAAATACTGGTTCGCAACTTCTCCCGGGCCCACCCCCTGCTGGCCGGATGCCTGCGCATCTCGGTGGGCGCCCCGGCGGAAAACGCCGCCCTGCTATCGGCCCTGCAAGACATCCTCAGCGCCTAATCGAGTCCCGACATGCGTACCGCAGAGATCACCCGCAACACCAACGAAACCCGCATCCGCGTCGCCGTCAATCTCGACGGCACCGGCAAGCAGACCATCGACACCGGCGTGCCCTTCCTGGACCACATGCTGGACCAGATCGCCCGCCACGGCCTGATCGACCTCGACATCAAGGCCGAGGGCGACCTGCACATCGACGCGCACCACACAGTGGAAGACACCGGCATCACGCTGGGCATGGCCATCGCCAAGGCGGCGGGCAACAAGGCCGGCCTGCGGCGCTACGGCCACGCCTACGTGCCGCTGGACGAGGCGCTCTCGCGCGTGGTGGTCGATTTTTCCGGCCGCCCCGGGCTGCACTACAACATCCCGTTCACGCGCGCGCGCATTGGCGATTTCGACGTGGACCTCGCCCGCGAGTTCTTCCAGGGGCTGGTCAACCACGCCCTCATCACCCTGCACATCGACAACCTGCGCGGCGAAAACGCCCACCACCAGTGCGAGACGGTGTTCAAGGCCTGTGGCCGCGCGCTGCGCATGGCCCTGGAGGTCGACCCCCGCATGGGCGACACCGTGCCCTCCACCAAGGGCGTGCTGTAGCCGCCTTTCCGCTTGCGACCAGGTATTCCGAAGTGACCACTATTGCCATCGTCGATTACGGAATGGGCAATTTCCATTCCGTCGCACGCGCGCTCAAGTACGCCGCCCCCGATGCAGACATCCGCATCTGCAGCCAGCCCCGGGAAATCGAAGCCGCCGACCGCGTGGTGTTCCCGGGCCAGGGCGCCATGGCGGACTGCATGCGCACGCTCAATGAATCCGGCCTGCGCGAGGCCGTGGTGCGCGCCGCGCGCAGCAAGCCCCTGCTGGGCGTGTGCGTGGGCGAGCAGATGCTGTTCGATTCCAGCGAAGAGGGCAACACGCCCTGCCTGGGCATCTTTCCCGGCGTCGTGCGCCGCTTCCGCGGCCCGCGCTTCGCCGATCCCATCCTCGACACCGACGCCTGCGCGGCCGACGCGGGCCAGGCCGGCGCCGCGCCCGTGCGCGAAGAGCGTCTGAAGGTGCCGCACATGGGATGGAACAAAGTCCGGCAAACGCGCTCTCATCCCATCTGGGAAGGCATTCCGGACGAAACCCATTTCTACTTCGTCCATAGTTACTACGCCGACCCGGCCGATCCGGGCCTGACCGTTGGTGAAAGCGATTATGGCGTCGCCTTTACCTGCGCAGTGGCGGCAGCTAACATTTTTGCGGTGCAGTTCCACCCCGAAAAGAGCGCCGAGCACGGTTTGCGCCTGTATCGCAATTTTGTAGACTGGCAGCCGTAGCCCCTCGCGGCCGCGCGCGCCAGCCCATTCAACCCACCAATTTTTCGCTACCATGCTGCTGATCCCCGCCATCGATCTCAAAGACGGGCGCTGTGTGCGCCTGCGCCAGGGCGACCTGGACGATGCAACGGTGTTCTCCGAAGACCCGGCCGAAATGGCCGCCCGCTGGCTCGACCAGGGCGCCCGCCGCCTGCACCTCGTCGATCTCAATGGCGCCGTCGCCGGCAAGCCCAAGAACGAAGCGCCCATCAAGGCCATCCTCGACGCCGTGGGCGACGAAATCCCCGTGCAGATCGGCGGCGGCATCCGCGACCTGGACACCATCGAACGCTACCTCGACGCGGGCATCTCCTACGTGATCATCGGCACCGCCGCGGTCAAGAACCCCGGCTTCCTGCAGGACGCCTGCGGCGCCTTCCCGGGACAGATCATCGTGGGCCTGGACGCGCGCGACGGCAAGATCGCCACCGACGGCTGGAGCAAGCTCACCCGCCACGACGTGCTGGACCTGGCCAAGAAGTTCGAAGACTACGGCTGCGAAGCCATCATCTACACCGACATCGGCCGCGACGGCATGCTCTCGGGCGTCAACGTCGAAGCCACGGTGCGCCTGGCCCAGCACGTGCGCATCCCCGTGTTCGCCTCCGGCGGCATCGCCGGCATCGCCGACATCGAGGCGCTGTGCGCCGTCGAAGACGAGGGTGTCGAAGGCGCCATCCTGGGCCGCAGCATCTACGAAGGCACGCTCAACTTCCAAGAGGCGCAGGCACGCGCCGACGAACTGGCAAAATGACCCTCTCCAGCAGTGCCCCCGGGGCCGGCGCGCCCGCAGCCAGCGCGCTGACCCGCCGCATCATCCCCTGCCTCGACGTCACCGCCGGACGCGTCGTCAAGGGCGTGAACTTCGTCAACCTCACCGATGCGGGCGACCCCGTCGAAATCGCCCGCCGCTATAACGAGCAGGGCGCCGACGAGCTCACCTTTCTCGACATCACCGCCACCAGCGACGGCCGCGACCTCATCCTGCCCATCATCGAGCAGGTCGCCTCGCAGGTGTTCATCCCGCTCACCGTGGGCGGCGGCGTGCGCCAGGTCTCCGACATCCAGCGCCTGCTCAATGCGGGGGCGGACAAAGTCAGCATCAACAGCGCGGCCGTGGCCAATCCGGAACTGGTGCGGGCCGCGGCCGATTACCACGGCTCGCAGTGCATCGTCGTGGCCATCGACGCGCGCCGCGTGTCGGCCGAAGGCGAGCCCGCGCGCTGGGAAGTCTTCACCCACGGCGGCCGCAAGGCGACGGGCCTGGACGCCGTGGCCTGGGCGCGCCGCATGGCCGCCTACGGCGCCGGCGAGATCCTGCTCACCAGCATGGACCGCGACGGCACCAAGTCCGGCTTCGACCTGGCGCTCACCCGCGCCGTGTCCGACGCCGTGCCGGTGCCCGTCATCGCCTCCGGCGGCGTGGGCAGCCTGCAGCACCTGGCCGACGGCGTGACCACCGGCCGCGCCAGCGCGGTGCTGGCGGCCAGCATCTTCCACTTCGGCCAGCACACGGTGGCCGAGTGCAAGCGCTTCATGGCGGCGCGGGGCATTCCTGTGCGGATGTGAAGGCCCACCCCGGAAGCGCCTGCGGCGCTTCCCTCCCCGAGGGGCGCCTCAGGCGGGATTCAGGTTCGTTGGCGGGGATTGCCGTAAGATTATGAAACTTGCTTTCCTTTGCGTCGCCGTGCGGCCCGGAAAGATTTTGGACTACTGACATGAGCAACGCACCCGCCTGGATGGCCGAGGTCGCTTTCGACGACGACGGCCTGATTCCCGCCATTGCCCAGGACGCCGAGAGCGGCCAGATCCTGATGGTGGCCTGGATGAACCGCGAGTCGCTGGCCGAGACGGCCGCCACCGGCCGCGCCGTGTACTGGTCGCGCTCGCGCCGGCGCCTGTGGCGCAAGGGCGAGGAGTCCGGCCACGTGCAGACCGTGAGCGAACTGCGCCTGGACTGCGACGGCGACGTGATCCTGCTGAAAGTGCGCCAGGAGGGCGGCATCGCCTGCCACACCGGGCGCGTGAGCTGCTTCTACCGCCGGCTGGACGGCCAGGGCGCCGACGCCGCCTGGACGGTCGTGGACCCGGTGCTCAAAGACCCCGAACTCATCTACAAATGACGCCTTCCGAATCCCACGCCAGCGACATCCTCGCCCGTGTCGCCGACACCCTGGAAACCCGGCGCCCCGAAAACGGCGGCGACCCGCAGTCCTCGTACGTAGCCAGACTGCTGTCCAAGGGGCCCGATGCCTTCCTGAAGAAGATCGGCGAAGAGGCCACCGAGCTGGTCATGGCCGCCAAGGACGGCAAGCCCGACCGCATCGTGAGCGAAACCGCCGACCTGTGGTTCCATTGCCTGGTGGCCCTCACGCATTTCAAGCTGCGCCCCGAAGACGTGCTGGCCGAGCTGGCCCGCCGCGAAGGCCTGTCCGGCCTGGCGGAAAAGGCCGGCCGCCCGCAAAACTGACCCCGGAATCCGCAAGAAAATGAGCGAGAACTGTATCTTCTGCAAGATCGCCGCCGGCGACATCCCCTCCAGGAAAGTCTACGAGGACGAAGACTTCGTCGCATTCCATGACATCAATCCGGCCGCGCCGGTGCACTTGCTGGTGATCCCTCGACGTCATGTCACATCCATGCAGGATATTACGGGGGAGGACGCCCCCTGGTTGGGTAGAATGATGACATTGGCGCCCCGGCTGGCCGCGGAAAACGGCTGCACGCCGGGCCCCGATGGCGGATTTCGCATCATGATCAACTCTGGCGCCGAAGGCGGCCAGGAAGTCCCGCACCTGCATTTCCACATCATCGGCGGCCCGCGTCCCTGGAAAGGGCGCGTGGCTCCCACTGCGTAATTCGGAGAACCGTCATGGGTAGCTTTAGCATCTGGCATTGGTTGGTCGTTCTGGTCATCGTGGCGCTGATTTTCGGCACCAAGAAACTGCGCAATATCGGCTCCGACCTGGGCGGCGCCGTCAAGGGCTTCAAGGAAGGCATGCGCGAAGCCAACGACGACAAGCCCGCCGAGCCCATCGCCCAGCAACGCGTGTCGGGCGAGACCATCGACGTGCAAGCCAAGGAAAAATCCAATTCCTGAGGCGCGCGGGGCGTGCCGCCCCGCGCCATCCGCAGGCCCGCCGCCTTGAGGCGGGCCTTCACCGCCTTCCCTTCATAGCGGTCGCCGCATGTTTGATGTCAGCCTCACTGAACTGATGGTGATCGGCGTCGTCGCCCTGATCGTCATCGGCCCCGAACGCCTGCCCCGGGTGGCCCGCACCGTCGGCCACCTGCTCGGACGCGCGCAGCGTTACGTCAACGACGTGAAATCCGATATCCAGCGCGAGATCGAACTCGACGAATTACGCAAGTTCAAGAGCGAAATGGAAGACGCCGCGCAGGGCGTGCAGCAGTCGCTGCACCAGACCCGCGCCTCGCTGGAAGAGCCGGTGCAGCAGTTCCGCGCCGAACTGGACGAAGTCGCCCGCGAAGCCGGCGGCAAGCCGCCCGCCGTCGGGGCCGGCGATNCGGCCACGGCGTCGGCGAGGCCGTCGCCGCCCGGGAGGCCCGCGGGCGGCCGGGCGCCGCTCATTCCTGGTCCAGCCGGTATTGCGGCCGCTGGCGGCGTGGGCCTGCAGGCCCTCGCCCAGGGCAAGCTCGGCGGCGATGCGGCCCAGCGTCTGGGCGCCCGCGTGCGACACCTGGATCAGGCTGGAACGCTTCTGGAAGTCGTACACGCCCAGCGGCGAGGAGAAGCGGGCCGTGCGCGAGGTGGGCAGCACGTGGTTGGGGCCGGCGCAGTAGTCGCCCAGCGATTCCGAGCTGAAGCGGCCCATGAAGATGGCGCCCGCGTGGCGGATGCGCGCGGTCCAGGTTTCGGGTTGCTCGGTGGAGATCTCCAGGTGCTCGGGGGCGATCTGGTTGGCGATCTCGCAGGCTTCTTCGAGGCTGCGCACCCGGATCAGCGCGCCGCGGTTGGCCAGGCTCGTGCGCAGGATGTCGGCGCGCGGCATGGCGGGCAGCAGGCGCTCCATGGCGGCCTGGACTTCCTCGATGAAGGCGGCGTCGGGACAGAGCAGGATGGACTGGGCCAGCTCGTCGTGCTCGGCCTGCGAGAACAGGTCCATGGCGATCCAGTCGGCTGGCGTCTTGCCGTCGCAGATGACGAGAATTTCGCTGGGGCCGGCGATCATGTCGATGCCCACCACGCCGAAGACGCGGCGCTTGGCGGCCGCCACGTAGGCGTTGCCCGGGCCGACGATCTTGTCCACCTGCGGGATGGTTTCGGTGCCGTAGGCCAGGGCGCCCACCGCCTGCGCGCCGCCGATGGCGAAAACGCGGTCGACCCCGCTGATGGCGGCGGCGGCCAGCACGATGGGGTTGCGCGCGCCGTCGGGCGTGGGGGTGACCATGATCAGTTCGCGCACGCCGGCCACTTTGGCGGGAATGGCGTTCATGAGCACCGACGAGGGGTAGGCGGCCTTGCCGCCCGGCACGTACAGGCCCACGCGGTCCAGCGGCGTGACCTGCTGCCCAGCAGCGTGCCTTCGGCGTCGGTGTAGGTCCAGGTTTCGGCGCGCTGGCGTTCGTGGTAGCTGCGCACGTGTTCGGCGCCGCCTCCAGGGCGTTGCGCTGGGCGGCGGGCAGGGCCGCCAGGGCGGCCTCCCAGTCGGCGCGGGGAATTTCGAGGGCCGGGGCGCCGGCAACGTCCACGCGGTCGAAACGGCGGGTGTCTTCCAGCAGCGCGGCGTCGGCCTCGGGCGCGCACGTCGGCCAGGATGCCGGCGGCGGCGCGGTCGATGGATTCGTCCTCGGCGGCCTCGAAGGCCAGCAGCTTGGACAGGGCGGAAGCGAATCCGGGATCGCGGGAGTCGAGACGGTTTATGAAAGCCATGGCGTCATGGTACTAGCAGAGGGCCCGCGCGCGGGCGGCGGGGACGGGGGTCAGGCGTTGCGGGCGGCGGCCCGCTCGAAGGCGTCCAGCAGGGGTTGCAGACGGGCGCCGCGGGTCTTGAGCGCCGCCTGGTTGACGATGAGCCGGGAGGAAATCGGCATGATGCTCTCGACTTCGACCAGGTTGTTGGCGCGCAGCGTGCCGCCGGTGGAAACCAGGTCGACGATGCAGTCGGCCAGGCCGACCAGCGGGGCCAGTTCCATCGAACCATACAGTTTGATGATGTCCACGTACACACCCTTGGCCGCGAAGTGTTCACGGGCCGACTGCACGTACTTGGTGGCCACGCGCAGGCGCGCGCCCTGGTGCACGGCGGCCTCGTAGTCGAAGCCCTGCCGGGCGGCCACGGCCAGGCGGCACTTGGCGATGTTCAGGTCGATGGGCTGGTACAGCCCGCCGGGCTGCTGCGCCGCGTGCTCGATCAGCACGTCCTTGCCGGCGATGCCCAGGTCGGCCGCGCCGTACTGCACGTAGGTGGGCACGTCGGAGGCGCGCACGATGATCAGGCGCAGGGCCGGGTCGCTGGTGGGCAGGATGAGCTTGCGCGAGCTTTCGGGGTTCTCGGGCACTTCGATGCCGGCCTCGGCCAGCAGGGGCATGGTTTCTTCGAAGATCCGTCCCTTGGACAGGGCCAGGGTGAGGGGCGTGACGGGAGCGTCGCTCATGCCGTTTCCTTGCCGCTAACGCGTTGTATGTCGGCGCCCAGGGCGCGCAGTTTCACTTCCATGCGGTCGTAGCCGCGGTCCAGGTGGTAAATGCGGTCGACCAGGGTTTCGCCTTCGGCGGCCAGCCGGCGATGACCAGGCTGGCCGAGGCGCGCAGTCGGTGGCCATGACCTTGGCGCCCGACAGGCGCGGCACGCCGCGCACCACGGCGGTGTGGCCGTCGATGTCGATGTCGGCGCCCATGCGGCGCAGCTCCTGCACGTGCATGAAGCGGTTTTCGAAGATGGTTTCCACCACCACCGAGGCGCCATCGGCCACGGTGTTCAGCGCCATGAGCTGGGCCTGCATGTCGGTGGCGAAGCCGGGGTATTCGTGGGTGCGGAAGTCCACGGCCCTGGGGCGCGCGTCCATGCGCCCGCGCACCCAGTCGGGGCCGGTTTCGAGGGTCACGCCAGCCTCGGCCAGCTTGGACAGCGTGGCGCCCATGATGGCGGGGTCGGTGTGGCGCAGCAGGATGTCGCCGCCCGCGGCGCCCACCGCGCACAGGAAGGTGCCGGCTTCGATGCGGTCGGACACCACGCGGTGCGAGGCGCCGTGCAGGCGCTCCACGCCTTCGATCACGATGCGGTCGGTGCCGTGGCCCTGGATGCGGGCGCCCATCTTGATGAGCAGCTCGGCCAGGTCCACCACTTCGGGCTCGCGCGCCGCGTTCTCGAGCACGGTGCGGCCTTCGGCCAGCACGGCCGCCATCAGCAGGTTTTCGGTGCCTGTGACGGTGACCATGTCGGTACGGATGACGGCGCCCTTCAGGCGGCTGGCGCGGGCCACCACGAAGCCGTGCTCGATGCTGATTTCGGCGCCCAGCGCGGCCAGCCCCTTGATGTGCTGGTCCACCGGGCGCTGGCCGATCGTGCAGCCGCCCGGCAGGCTTACGCGGGCCTCGCCGAAGCGCGCCACCAGCGGGCCCAGCACCAGGATGGAGGCGCGCATGGTCTTGACCAGTTCGTAGGGAGCCTCCAGGTTGTCGACGCCGTCAGCCTGCACGGTGACCACGCCGTCCGCCGCGCGTTCGGCGCGCACGCCCATGCGCTCCAGCAGGCGCAGCATGGTGGCGGTGTCGTTCAGGTGCGGCACGTTGGAGAGCGTGACCGGCTCGGCGGTCAGCAGGCCGGCGCAGAGAATGGGCAGGGCGGCGTTCTTGGCGCCCGAGATGGCGACTTCGCCTTGCAGGCGGGGGCCGCCGGTGATGCGGAGTTTGTCCATTATTTGCCTGCCTGTTCGTATTCGGCCGGGGTGAGCGTGCGCATGGAGAGCGCGTGGATTTCGGCTTTCATGCGGTCGCCCAGCGCCGCGTAGACCATCTGGTGGCGGGCGATGAGCCGCTTGCCCTCGAAAGCCGTGCTGACGATGACGGCGTCGAAGTGCGAGCCGTCGCCCTGGACGTCGAGGTGTACACAGGGCAGGCCGTCCGCGATGTATTGGCGGACTTGCTCGGGAGTGGGAAGCATGAACGTCAGTTCCTGAGTTTGTAGCCGCGGGCCAGGAGCCGCAGCGCATAGAGCGACAGCGCGAGGAAGACCCCGCTCACCACCGCCAGGCTGCGCCATGGGGAGACGTCCGACACCGAGAAGAACCCGTAGCGGAAGCCGTCGATGGTGTAGAAAATGGGATTCCAGTGCGACACGCCCTGCCAGAACGGCGGCAGGGTATGGATGGAATAGAACACGCCCGACAGAAACGTGGCCGGCATGATCAGGAAGTTCTGAAAGGCCGCGAGCTGGTCGAATTTCTCGGACCACAGCCCGGCGATCAGGCCCAGCGTGCCCATGATGCCGCAGGCCAGCACCGCGAACGCCAGCACCCACAGCGGATGCTGCGGCGCCAGCGACACGAAGAACAGCGCCACCAGCCACACGCATACGCCCACGGCCAGGCCGCGCGCCACGGCCGCCAGCACGTAGGCCGCGAAAATGTCGCGATGCGACAGCGGCGGCAGCAGCACGAACACCAGGTTGCCGGTGATGCGGCTCTGGATGAGCGATGAGGACGGATTGGCGAAGGCGTTCTGCAGCATGCTCATCATCATGAGCCCCGGAATCAGGAACGCGGTGTACGGCACCGTTCCGTACACCGTGACCCGCCCTTCCAGCACGTGCCGGAACACCAGCAGGTAGAGCAGCGCCGTGATGACCGGGGCCGCGATGGTCTGGAAGCTGACTTTCCAGAAGCGCAGCAGCTCCTTGCGCAGCAGCGTCGGAAAGCCGGAGCCGGCATCCAGGCGGGGCTGCACCAGCGGCTGGCTGGCGGAAGCTTCGGCGGGCGTCATGAGGAAATCTCTTCGGGTTGCAGCGTGGGGGTGGGCGGGAGGTCGTCCTGGTGCATGATGCGGACGAAGGCGTCTTCGAGGTCCACCCCGCCCACGCGGGCGAGCAGCGCCTGCGTGGTGTCCAGCGCCACGATGCGGCCGCCCTTGAGCATGGCGATGCGCCCGCACAGGGCCTCGGCCTCTTCGAGGTAGTGGGTGGTGAGCATGATGGTGTGGCCGGCCTTGTTCAGCCGCGAGATGAACTCCCACAACGTGCGGCGCAGGTCCACGTCCACGCCCGCCGTGGGCTCGTCCAGCACGATGACCGGCGGGCGGTGCACCAGCGCCTGCGCCACCAGCACGCGCCGCTTCATGCCGCCGGACAGTGCGCGCATGTTGTTGTCGGCCTTGTCGGCCAGCCCCAGGTTGTGGAGGATCTCGTCGATCCAGTCGTCGTTCTTGCGCAGCCCGAAATAGCCCGACTGGATGCGCAGCGTCTCGCGCACCGTGAAGAAGGGGTCGTACACCAGCTCCTGCGGCACCACGCCCAGGGCGCGCCGGGCCGACTTGTAGTCGGCCACGACGTCGTAGCCACAGACGCTGGCCCGGCCCGAGGTGGCGCGCGCCAGCCCGGCCAGGATGGAAATCAGCGTGGTCTTGCCGGCGCCGTTGGGGCCCAGCAGGCCGAAGAATTCGCCGTGGCCGATTTCGAGGCTGACGTTGTCCAGGGCCTGGAAGCCGGGGCCGGGGGCGCGGCCGAGCAGCTTCTGCCACCCGCTTCGGCGCGGCGCGTAGATCTTGGAGACGTGTTCGAGACTGACGGCGGACATGACGGCAGTGAGGGCCCGGAAAAGAGCGAATCGCTCATTATATAAGCGCCGTACGGCTCGCCGTCCGATGGCCCCGGCGCGGACAGGGACGGAACGCCGGCGCGGGAGCCGCGGGCTCCCGCGCCGCGCCCGTGCTTACTGGTTGCGCTGGTTGAGCGCGTTGATCAGGCCGTCGATGCCGTTCTGGTTGATCTGTTGCGCGAACTGGTTGCGGTAGTTCTCGATGAGCCAGATGCCTTCGACGTTCATGTCGTAGATCTTCCAGCCGTGGGCGGTCTTCTCCAGGCGGTAGTCCACGCCCACCGGCTGGCCGTTGTCCTGGGTGATGAGGGTGCGCACCACCACGTCGTCGGCGTTGGGGTCGCCGCGCAGCGGCAGCATCTTGACCTGCGTGCCGGCCGTCACGCGCGTGAGCGCGCCGCTGTAGGTGCGCACCAGGGTGCCGCGGAAGGCTGTCGCCAGGGCCTGCTTCTGCTGGTCGGTGGCCTGGCGCCAGTAGCGGCCCGCCGCCAGGCGGGTGGTCTTCATGAAATCGACGTAGGGCAGGATGTGCTGATCGACCACCTGGTTGATGCGGGCGGTGTTGCCCGCCTTGACGGCGCCGTCGGCCTTGAGCACGTTCAGGGCCTCGTCGGCGGCGGCCTGCACGAACTTGTCGGGCGGGCGTTGGGGTCGGGTTTGGGCAGTGGGCGGCCGCGGCGGCGGCCAGGCCCAGCAGGCCGGCGACGAACAGCCGTTGCAACAGGGAAAGAGGGGAAAACCGCATGTAGGTATGCTCCTTGCTCACGTAGGGGGACGGCGGTCCGGCTTACCGCGGCGCCGAAACCGGGGGGGGCGCTTCCGGGAGGCCCGCTTCCGGGGACTCCGTCTTCGGGGCGCGGTTCCCGGGGCGGGCGCGGCGTCGTCCTCGTCGTCTTCGTAGTTGGGCAGCGTGGATTCGCTGTCCGTCTTGTGGCCCAGCACCATGGAGGCGCGGCGCTGCAGGTAGGCATCGCGCACGAAGCTGTACGGATCGAGCGCCACGCGGTCCACCGTGTCGGTCGCGTCCAGCAGGCTGGCGCGCGTGTCCACCACCTCGAGGCCCCACAGCGAGTTGCGCAGCGGCACGTTGTCGATGGCGCTCACGCCCATGTAGCCGTGTGCGCGGCCCTGCCAGTCGCCCACCAGGCCCACGCCGTCGCGCACCGTGGAGGCGCCGAAGAAGGGCAGCACCAGATAGGGGCCCTGGCCGAAGCCCCAGACGCCCAGCGTGGTGCCGAAATCGTTGGGGATCTTGCGGGCACCGTTGGCCGAGGCCACGTCGAAGCAGCCGCCCACGCCCATCGTGGTGTTGAACAGGAAGCGGCCCAGCGTGTTGATGAAGTCGTGGCCGCGGCCCTGCAGGAAGCTGTTGGTGCCCGACCAGAGGTCGTCCACGTTGTTGAAGATATTGTGCACGCAGGTGCGCACCGGCTGCGGCGTGACGTAGGTGTAGGCCTGGGCCACGGGCTTGAACAGCGCACGGTCCACGGTGTCGTTGAACTTGTACACGCCCCGGTTGAAGCCTTCCCAGGGATCGCGCGGGTCCGGATTCGAGGACGCGGCGCAGCCGGCCAGCAGCGCGCCGGCTGCGGCGACAGTGGCAACGCGGGAAAGAGCTTGCATTTTCATGATGTGGGGATCCCTATCGGTAATTTCTTATTCGTGTCGCTGCGCGCCGGCGCGGTCCGGCCTTGTTGTTCAGGGGGCCTTGGGCGCGGCATCGGCGCCGCCGCCCTGGCTGGTGCCCGACTTTTCCGCCGACCCGTACAGGAACTGGCTGATGAGCTGCTCCAGCACCACGGCGCTTTGTGTATAGCGGATTTTTCCGCCGTCGGTAAAGTTCTCCTCGTCGCTGCCGGCGGTCAGGCCCAGGTATTGCTCGCCCAGCAGGCCGGAGGTCAGGATGGCGGCCGAGGTGTCCTTCGGAAACTGGTACGCCTTTTCGAGGTCGACCGACACCACGGCCTGGAAGGTCTTGTCGTCGAAGGAGATGCCGGACACCCGGCCCACCACCACGCCCGCGCTTTTCACGGGCGCGCGCACCTTCAGGCCGCCCACGTTGTCGAAGTTGGCGGTCAGCGTGTAGGTGGGGGCGAAGGAAAAGCTGCTCAGGTTGCCGGCGCGCAAAGCCAGGAACACCAAGGCGGCCGCGCCCAGCAGCACGAACAGGCCCACCCAGAAATCGGTTTTTTCGCGTGACATGATTCGTTATCCGTTTCAGTTTCCAAACATCAGGGCCGTGAGCAGGAAATCCAGGCCCAGCACCGCCAGCGAGCCCACCACCACGGTGCGCGTGGTGCGCGGGCCACGCCCTCGGGGGTGGGGCGCGCCTGCCAGCCCTCGTAGAGCGCCACCAGCGTGACGGTGACGCCGAACACCAGGCTCTTGATGACGCCGTTGGCCACGTCGCTCCAGACGTCCACGCCATTCTGCATCTGCGACCAGAACGCCCCGGCGTCCACGCCGATGAGCGCCACGCCCACGACCCAGCCGCCCAGGATGCCCACCATGGAGAACACCGAGGCCAGGATGGGCATGGCGACGATGCCGCCCCATAGCCGGGGCACCAGCACGCGGCGCATGGGGTCCACGGCCATGACCTCCATGGCGGCGAGCTGCTCGCCGGCCTTCATCAGGCCGATTTCGGCCGTCAGCGAGGTGCCCGCCCGGCCCGCGAAGAGCAGCGCCGTCACCACGGGGCCCAGTTCGCGCACCAGGGACAGCGCCACCAGCAGGCCCAGGGCCTCCTCGGAGCCGTAGCGGTTCAGCGTGTAATAGCCCTGCAGGCCCAGCACGAAGCCCACGAACATGCCGGACACGGCAATGATGAGCAGCGAATAGTTGCCGATGAAGTGGATCTGCTGCGACACCAGGCGGGGCCGCGACAGCGCAATGCCGCTGCGCGCCAGCATGGCGCCGAAGAAGCGGGTGAAGTAGCCCACGCCGCTTACCTGGGCGCGGGCCCAGCCGCCCAGCGCGCCGATGGTCTTGAGGGGGCCGCTCATGCCTTGCCTCCTTGTTGCGACAGCCATTTCCGGAAAGCCGGCGTCTCGGGGTAGTGGAACGCCACCGGGCCGTCCGGCTCGCCGCGCAGGAACTGCTGCACGTAGGGGTCGCCCGAGGCCGAGAGCACGTCGGGCGTGCCGGCGGCCTTGAGCTCGCCCTGGCCCACCAGATACACCTGGTCGGCGATGGCGAAAGACTCATGCACGTCGTGGGTGATCAGCACCGAGGCACAGCCCAGCCGGTCCGCCAGGTCGCGGATGAGGCGGGCGGTGACGCCCAGCGAGATCGGGTCCAGCCCCGCGAAGGGCTCGTCATAGAGAATGAGCTCGGGCTCCAGCACCACCGCGCGGGCCAGCGCCACGCGGCGCGCCATGCCGCCCGATATCTCGGACACTTTCAGGTGAGCGGCCGCCCGCAGGCCCACGGCGTCGAGCTTGTCGAGCACGCGCTCGACGACTTCCGCGTCGCTGGCGCGCGTGTGCTCGCGCAGCGGGAAGGCCACGTTTTCGAAGACGTTGAGATCGGTGAACAGCGCGCCCTGCTGGAACAGCACGCCCATGCGCTGGCGCAGGGCCTGCAGTTCGGCGGCGCCGGCCTGGCCGATGTCCTGGCCGAAGACCACGACCTTGCCGCGCTGCGCCTGGATCTGGCCCGTGGCCGCGCGCAGCAGCGTCGTCTTGCCGGAGCCGGATCCGCCCATGATGGCCACCACCTGTCCGGCCCGGACATCCATGGAGATGCCGCGCAGCACGGTGAAATCACCGTAGCCGAGCGCGACGTCGTGCAGGCGCAGGGCGAATTCCGAAGTGCTGCGGGAGTGAGCGGGCATGGACAACGATAGGGGTTCCAGTTCCGGGGACGGAGCAAGCCCCGCGG
>NZ_LHSJ01000171.1:0-9098 GCF_001270295.1 Achromobacter sp. DMS1
GTGCCGGCCACGCCCCTGGGCGCGCAATGGCTGGAGCTGGCAGGCGGCCGGCTGCCGCGCGCGCGGGCATGGGCCTGCTCACGCAGCCGATTTCCTGCGTGGGCCTGCCCGTCTGCGCCGCCCCGGTGTGGCCCGGAACGGGCCCGCAGGCCCATCTTCCGATAGGCGTGCTGCGCATCGCCGCCCCGTGGCGCGAAGCCGACTGCCTGCTGGCCGCGCGCCGGCTCGAACAGGCGGGCGTTGCCCGCGCGCGCCCCGCCTGACGAACCCTGCCCTCATTCCGAACCGACGATTACCGAGGCATCGACATGACTACCGCCTTCGCCGTTATCGACACCCCGCGCACGCTGGCCGACGCCGCATACGGCGCGCTCAAGCGCGACATCCTGGATTTCCGCCTCGCCCCCGGCGACCGCTTCACCGAAACCGAAATCGCCGAACGCCTGCAGGTCAGCCGCACGCCGGTGCGCGAGGCGCTGTTCCGGCTGGAGCGCGAGGGCTATCTGGAAGTCCGCCAGCGCAACGGGTGGCTGGTCAGACCGCTGGATTTCGACACGCTGGATCATTTCTACCAGTTGCGCTGCGTGCTGGAAGCCGCGGCCGTGCGCATCCTGTGCGCGTCCGGTCCGGTGTCCGGTGCGGCCGGCGCCGCGGCCCCGGACCCGCGGCGGGCCCTGGCGCCGCTGGCCGACATCCTGCTGGTGGACCCAGGCGACCGCTCCGCCAATGCGGAATGGCTGGCCGACCTCGATGAACGCTTTCACATCGGGCTGGTGGCCGCGGCGGGCAATCCCGAGATCGCCCGCGTGCATCGCGCCGCCACCGAGCGCATCCGCATCGTGCGCCGGCTGGACTTCACCCAGCCCGAACGCATCGGCAAGACCTACGAAGAACACGGCGCCATCCTGCGCGCCGTGATGGCGGGCGAAGCCGAACAGGCCGCGCGCCTGCTCGAGGCCCACATCCGCGAAAGCCAGGAGGCCGTGCGCAAGATCACCCTGCACCGGCTCTATTCCGCGCGCCGGGCGCGGGCGGCATGAGCCAGCCGGAGGCGCCCCCGGCGGAGCGCCCCGGCGCGGCTCATTCCGGCCGCAGCCAACGGTGCAGCGCGCGCGTGGAACAGCGGAATGCAGATGAAAGACAGGATGGGCGTGAGGACCAGCGTGGTGAGCAGCACCCGCCAGAACACCGGCATCGCACTCAAGTGATCGCTGGCCAGCACCGTGAACAGCAGCAGCATCGGGAAGTAGGCCAGCCAGATGCTCACGGCCTGCTTCCAGCGCGGCGGGGCGCTCTGCCGCGCGCCGAACCAGCTGTCCATGCCGCTCACGCGGCGTTCGCGGCTGGCCCGCACGAGCTGGGCTCCGCGCTCCAGCCACATGCGCCGGGGCAGCGACTTTTCCCAACGCGCGAGGCTGGCCTCGTCATTGAAGCGCAACACGATTTCGTACTGGTCGCCGCCCTCGGGCGGCTGCAGCACCCCGGAACCCAGGAAGCCCGGAAAGCCCGCCGCGAGGATCTCGCCCTGCCGCATCCACGAAAGAAAATCTCCGTAGCGTTCAGGCGCGATGTGACGGGTGACCAGCATGGTGACCGGGGCGGTGGCGGCAACGTGGGACATGAGGGAACTCCTGCAACGAAGCGGCCGGAAGCGGGTTGGCCGCCCTCTCTTCAAAGCAAACGGCATGCCAGCGCTGCGCCGGGCCGGCGCGCGCGGCGAACGGATGCGCCGCCGGGCCCGGCGCACCGCGCCGCACACCATATCGGTGATTACCCCTAGATTGCGCGCCATCATGGTGCACGCCGGCCGGGCGCAGGCAGGCGCGCGCGCGCCGGCGCCGTCATTGAGCCGTCCCGTTCCGGGGTCTACACTGTTTCTCCCTTCCCTGCCTCAAGGAGCATTCGCCTCATGAGCACCTACAAGATCGCCGTCTTCGTCGGCAGCCTGCGCGCCGCCTCGATCAATCTGCGTCTGGCCCGCGCGCTCGAAAAGCTGATGCCCGCCGACTTCAAGCTGGAATACGCGAGCCTGGGCGACCTGCCCCTTTACAACCAGGACAACGAAAACAACCCGCCCCCCGCCCTGCGCCAGCTCATCCGACACATTGCGCAGCGACGCCAGCATGCGGGCGCGCACCGCGGGCACCGTCACCTTGCTCAGCTCGAAACCGAAAGCGTCGGCGATGTGGCGCTTTTCCCAGTCCGTCTGGCTCTCGTAGAACAGCGCGGCCTGGTTGTAGTGCTCGGCGAACTTCTCCGGCCGGCCGCGCAGCTCGTCGCCGCCGGCCGCCTCCGGAAACGATACGAAGCCGTCCATGCCGGCCTGGAACGGACAGCCGCCGCCCAGGGAATTCGGCTCATACGCCACCCGTCCCCGGTGCACCGTCTGGCGGTGCATGCCGTCGCGCTGGTTGTTGTGCACCGGCGCCAGCGGCGCATTGATGGGCAGCTCGTGGAAGTTAGGCCCGCCCAGGCGCGAGATCTGCGTGTCCACATACGAATGGATGCGCCCGGCCAGCAGGGGATCGTTGGTGAAATCCAGCCCCGGCACGATGTGCGCCGCGCAGAACGCCGCCTGCTCCGTTTCCGCAAAGAAATTGTCCGGATTGCGATTCAGCACCATGCGGCCGACGGGACGCACGGGCACCAGCTCCTCCGGCACGATCTTGGTCGCGTCGAGCACGTCGAAACTGAAGCGCGCGGCCTGCTCTTCGGTAAACACCTGCACGCCCAGCTCCCATTCGGGCCCGGCGCCCGCGTCGATGGCTTCCCACAGATCGCGGCGATGGAAGTCGGGATCGGCGCCCGACACCTTCACCGCCTCGTCCCACACCTGCGAATGCGTGCCCAGCACCGGATTCCAGTGAAACTTCACCAGCCGCGATTCGCCGCGCGCATTGACGAAGCGGAAAGTATGCACGCCAAAACCCTGCATCATGCGGAAACTGCGCGGAATGGCCCGGTCCGACATGAGCCACATCAGCATGTGGGTGCTTTCCGGCATCAGCGAAACAAAATCCCAGAACGTGTCGTGCGCGGAAGCGGCCTGCGGCATGCCGTGGTGCGGCTCGGGCTTGACCGCGTGCACCAGGTCGGGGAACTTCATCGCGTCCTGGATGAAGAACACCGGCATGTTGTTGCCCACCAGATCCCAGTTGCCCTCGTCGGTATAGAACTTCACCGCAAAGCCGCGCACGTCGCGCGCCGTGTCCTTCGAGCCCCGCTCGCCGGCCACCGTGGAAAACCGCACGAACACCGGCGTGCGCTTGCCCTTCTTGGCGAACAGCGAGGCGCAAGTCAGGTCGGCCAGCGATTCGTAGCACTCGAAATAGCCGTGCGCGCCCGACCCGCGCGCGTGCACCACGCGCTCCGGGATGCGCTCATGATCGAAGTGCGTAATCTTCTCGCGCAGCACGAAATCCTTGAGCAGCGCGGGCCCGCGCAGCCCGGCCTTCAACGAATCCTGGTTGCTGCTCACCCGCACGCCCTGGTTCGTGGTCAGCATCTGCCCCGTGTCGTCCGCCCTCACCCGCTCCAGCCCGCCGCCCACGGCGTTGGCCCCTGCTGCGGCGGGCTTTCCCGTCTTGCCGGACGCCTCTTGTTCGGACAACGAGCGCGCGCCCGACGGAAGCGGCGCCGGCCTTCGCATGCTGCCCCGCGTAGGGACGGCGCGCGGCCTTTTCTCCATACTCCTGCGCCTTGTCCGCATTGTGGCCGAGCGCTGCCGCCGTGGCCTGCACCGCCGCCGCCCGCCTGGCCGCGGGACTCGCCATGCCCCTGGCCGGGCCGCCCGCGGGCCCGCTGTCGGTATTCTGGAATGCCGTTCATCGGCGCGCCGCGCGCCGCGCCTGCCTGCCGTTTTCTTTGCTGCCATGACTGTCTCCCGGTCCTTTCCTAGTGATGCAGCATCTCGACCGCGCTGCTGCCGCGCGCGCGCCGCGCCAATGGCCTGTGCGCCTGCCGGATCTCCTCGGGCGGGGGCAGCACGGCCGGATATCCCAGCGCCTCGATCCACAGCTCCCGGGCCCAGCCCTGCGAGTGATACAGGTGGTGATCCTCATCCGGCGCCACCGCCGCATGCGCCTGCGCCAGCACCTTGCCCATCCTGCCCCCATGCTCCTGGGCAACGCGGCCGATCAGCGCCCAGTTGGCATGGTCCTTGGTCTCGGCCAGCACCACGCATTCGACGGCCACGCGCTGCGCCGCCTCCTCATCGCCGGCGGTCTGCGCCATGCGCATCACCGCAGCAGCGCCTGGCTGATGTGGCGCGCCACCTCGCGCCCCGGCGTCTCCCGCTCGGTTTCCATCCCGAGCTGCTCGAACACTGTCAGCAACACCCGGCGGTGCGTACGGGTTTCTTCCAGGTATTCGCGCCATTCCTGCTTGAGGCTTTCGTTCACGGCGCAGGAAAGCGCAGTTTCATAAATGGCCAGGCCGCCGATCTCCGTCTCCAGCGCCTCGTACAACAGCGCCTCGATCTGCTTCTCGTTGCCCGGCCGGCGCCCGCGCCGCGGGCGTCCGGTTTCGTCTGCTGGACTCATCACGCTCACCTCCTCTCGCCGTTTGGAACAGGCCCCGCGCCTGCCGCGGGCCGGGCGTGCAGCAACCGCCGTGCCCGGCCCCGCCACCCGCCGCGCGGGCGAGGCAAGCGCACTTCCTGCAAGCAGGCGGAAAACAATGAGCTGACAAGACACCCCATTAATGTAGTTTTGCCACTCCTGTGGCATCGGCAATGCGCTTGTTCCCGATGTCTTCCGTGACCAGCGTGCCGCAGGCGAGCCGGTTCAGGCCATCGGCGACCGCCTGGTCGCGGCTGGCGATGACGCTGCCCGCGGGCTGCAGCGGCGCTTGACGCGCGTCAAATGCGCGGCAGATCCCGCTTCGGGGGTGCGTCAGTCACACCATATGTAGTGATAGAGTTTGCTCACCCCACTACATATGGTGCACAAATGGATACTCCCCCCAACCTGGAACGCGCCCCCGCCCCGCTCTTGGATATCGAGAGCGCGATGACGGAGTACCTGGAGCGGCGCGATTGGCGGGTGAACGCCAACGCCAACCAGGGCTATAGCCTGGGCGGCCTGATTCTGAACGTGGCGGGCAAGGTCACGGCGAACTACTGGCTATCGCATGTCTATGCCCCCGAGGCGGGGCGGGCGCATCGCGATGGCGACATCCACATCCACGACCTGGACATGCTGAGCGGCTATTGCGCCGGCTGGTCGCTGCGACAGCTGCTGCGCGAAGGCTTCAACGGCGTGCCCAACAAGGTCGAGGCCGCGCCGCCCAGGCACATGTCCGCCGCCATCGGGCAGATCGTGAACTTTCTGGGCACGCTGCAGAACGAATGGGCCGGGGCGCAGGCTTTCAGCTCTTTCGACACCTGCATGGCGCCCTTCGTGCGGCGCGACGCCATGAGCTACGCCGAGGTCAGGCAGGCCATGCAGGAGCTGATCTACAACCTGAACGTGCCCAGCCGCTGGGGCACCCAGACGCCCTTCACCAACCTGACGTTCGACTGGACCTGCCCCGAAGACCTGCGCGGGGAAGTGCCCTACGTGGGCGGCGAGGAGATGCCGTTCACCTACGGCGAGCTGCAGGCCGAGATGGACATGATCAATCAGGCCTATATCGAGGTCATGATGGCGGGCGACGCCCGGGGCCGGGCCTTCACCTTTCCGATTCCCACCTACAACATCACGCCGGATTTCGACTGGGACCATCCCAACGCCACGCGCCTGTTCGAAATGACGGCGCGCTACGGCCTGCCGTACTTTCAGAACTTCCTGAACTCGGACCTGGAGCCGCACATGGTGCGCGCCATGTGCTGCCGCCTGCAGCTTGACCTGCGCGAACTGCTCAAGCGGGGCAATGGCCTGTTCGGGTCCGCCGAGCAGACCGGCTCGGTGGGCGTGGTGACGGTGAACTGCGCGCGCCTGGGCTATACCTGCCGCGGCGACGAGGCGCTGCTGCTGGCGCGCCTGGACCGGCTGCTGGAAATCGGCCGCGACGCGCTGGAAACCAAGCGCGCCGTGGTGCAGCGCTACATCGACCAGGGGCTCTATCCGTATACGCGCCGCTACCTGGGCACCTTGCGCAATCACTTCAGCACGCTGGGCGTGAACGGCATCAACGAGATGATCCGCAATTTCACGGGCGACGGCGAGAACATCGCCACGCCGGCCGGCCAGGCCATGGCGCTGCGGCTGCTGGACCGCATGCGCGAGCGGCTGACGCAGTTCCAGGAAGAAACCGGGCACCTCTACAACCTGGAGGCCACGCCCGCGGAAGGCGCCACCTACCGCTTCGCGCGCGAAGACCGCAAGCGCTGGCCCGACATCCTGCAGGCGGGCGACGCCGACCACCCTTACTACACCAATTCGAGCCAGCTCCCGGCGGGCCATACCGACGATCCGTTCGAGGCGCTGGCGCTGCAGGAAACCCTGCAAGGCCGCTATACCGGCGGCACGGTGCTGCACCTGTACATGAACGAGGCCGTGTCGTCGCGCAGGCCTGCAAAGAGCTGGTGCGCCGCGCGCTGTCGAATTTCCGGCTGCCGTACATCACGGTCACGCCCACGTTCTCGATCTGCCCCAATCACGGCTACCTGAGCGGGCGCCACGAGTTCTGCCCCAAGTGCGACGCGGAACTGCTGGCCCGCCAGGCCGCCGCGTGCGCCTGCGCCTGATACGCATTTTTTTCCGTCACTGCAAAAGGAACCGCCATGCAACACGACAACTCCCGCCGCCTTGCCGACGCCCGGCGTCCGCTTCTGGACGACAGCCAGCGCGTGCGCTGCGAAATCTGGACCCGCGTCATGGGCTACCACCGCCCCGTGTCATCCTTCAACGCGGGCAAGCAAGGAGAATTCCATGAACGCCGCTTCTTCGTCGAGTCCCGCAATTAGCCGGCCGCTTCCCGCGCCCCGCCCCGGTGCTGCGCGAACTGCCGCGCGGCGCGCCGGCAGTGGGCGGCCTCACGGCGTTTTCCACCGTGGACTGGCCCGGCAGGCTGGCCGCGGTGGTCTATATCGCCGGCTGCCCCTGGCGCTGCCACTATTGCCACAACCCCGAGCTGCAGATGCGCACCGCCCGCTATGACTGGAAACAGGTGCGGGCGTTCCTGGAATCGCGCCGCGGCCTGCTGGACGCCGTGGTGTTTTCGGGCGGAGAGCCGCTGTCCGAACCCCGCATGCCGCAGTTGCTGCGCGACGTGCGGCGCATGGGCTACGCGGCCGGCCTGCACACGGCGGGAATCTATCCGATGCGCCTGGGCGATGCCCTGCCCATGCTGGACTGGGTGGGACTGGACATCAAGGCCGATGCCGCCGGCTACGACGACATCACCGGACGCCGCCATTCGCAGCGCCTGGTCCTGGACAGCCTGGCGCAGCTGCTGGCCTCGGGCACGTCGTTCGAGTGCCGCATCACCTGGAGCCCTGAATGGCTGGACGAAACCCGGCTGCTGGCGCTGGCGCGCCAGCTCGCCCGGCGCGGCGTGCGGCGCTTCGCCGTGCAGAACGTGCGCGCCACACCCGACAGTCCGCCGGAAAACCGCCTGGGCGCGCAGGCCCACCGCATTCTGTCGGGACTTTTCGAGGAATACGCGTGCCGGTGAGAAAACCCTGCTCCTCCAAAGGGCATCCCGCGCGGCGCGCCACAACGGCGGCCCATGCCCGTTCCGCTTGACTCATCGCAATACGCCCGCATGGCCGCTGCACTAGCCTGCGGGCACTTGTTCACATCAAGGCGTTTTTCATGACCTGGTTCAAATCTCTGCAACTTGCCGGCCGCCAGCTGCTGCCCATCGTACAGGGCGGCATGGGAGTGGGCATATCGGCCCATCGCCTCGCCGGCGCCGTGGCCCGCCTGAATGCGGTGGGCACTATCGCCAGCGTGGACCTGCGCCACCATCATCCCGACCTGCTGGCGCAGACCGAGCGCTGCCGCGACCGCGATCTCATCGACCGGGCGAACCGGCAGGCGCTGGACCGCGAAGTGCGCGCCGCGCTGGAGGCCGCGCAAGGCCGGGGCGTGGTGGCGGTGAACGTCATGAAGGCCGTGCGCGACCATGCCGCGCTGGTGCGCCAGGCCTGCGAGAGCGGCGCCCAGGCCATCGTCATGGGCGCGGGCCTGCCGCTGGACCTGCCGGAGATGACCGCCGATTTTCCCAAGGTGGCGCTGGTGCCCATCCTGTCGGAGGCGCGCGGCGTGGCGGCGGTGCTGAAGAAATGGATGAAAAAGGGCCGGATCGCCGATGCCGTGGTGATCGAGCATCCGGGGTATGCGGGCGGCCACCTGGGCGCGCGCGGCTGGAGGAAGTGCACGACGCCCGCTTCGACTTCGAGCACGCGCTGGCGGGCTGCCGCGCACTGTTCGACGAGCTGCAGCTCGGCAACCAGGCGCCGGCGCTGATCGTGGCCGGCGGCCTGGGCAGCCATGAGCAGGTGAGTTATTGGCTGAACCATGGCGCCGACGCGGTGCAGGTCGGCACGGCCTTCGCGGTCACGATAGAAGGCGATGCGCACGAGAACTTCAAACGCGTGCTGATCGACGCCGACCCCGGCGCCCTGGCCGAATTCACCAGCGTGGCCGGCCTGCCGGCGCGCGCGGTGCGCACGCCCTGGCTCGTGCGCTACCTGCGCCAGGAGAAGACCCTGCAGGCAGGCGCCTGCGCCGATCCGCGCCGCTGCAGCCAGCGCATGGACTGCCTGACCCAATGCGGCATCCGGGACGGCATTTCCCGCTTCGGCCAGTTCTGCATCGACCTGAAGCTGGCGGCCGCGCTGCGCGGCGAGGTCAGCAAGGGCCTGTTCTTCCGCGGCGCCTCGCGCCTGCCCTTCGGCAAGGCCATGCGCAGCGTGCGAGAGCTGATCGACTATCTGCTCGACGGCACCATGCCGGCGGCGGCCTGATCGCCGGCCTTCACGGGCGGGGCGCGGCCGACAGGTCGAACTCGAATACGGCGCCGGGCTCTTCGCCCGGCACCAGCCTCACCTCGCTGTGGTGCAGCTGCAGAATGCGCTGCTCGATGACCTGCCCGAGGCCGCCGGCCTCGCGCGGGCCCTGGCCCAGCGCGGACGCCCGGGTGAACAGCCC
>NZ_LHSJ01000171.1:9408-13461 GCF_001270295.1 Achromobacter sp. DMS1
AGGCCGCGGCGGCGCCGGCGGAAAGAAACATTCTGCGAGCGGGAATCATGGAGCGCTCCGGAAATGGGTAAGGGGCGGAGGCCGCGGCGCCCGCCCCGGCCACGGGCGGGCCGCGCTATTGTTTCGATCCGGCGCGGGACATGCCGTCCTTCTGCATGCCGTCTTTTTTCATGCCGTCTTGCTTCACGCCGTTCCCAGGCGTGCCGCTCTTGGACATTCCTTCTTTGGACATTCCCTCCTTGGCCGTTCCGTCCTTGGGCATGCCTTCCTTCTTCATTCCTTCCCTGGCCATGCCGCTCTTGCTCATGCCGTCCTTGGCCATGCCGCCCGTGTCGGCGGCATGGACGGCCGCGGCGCCCAGCGCCAGGCAAAGGGAGGCGGCAGCGGTAGCGAGTGTTTTCATGATGAGGTCCTCTTGGGTGGGTGAAAAAACAGGGTGAAATCGCGGGCCGCCGGCGTCAGCTGCCGCCGAACCAGTTGTAGCCCTGGTCTTCCCAGTAACCGCCGGGATAGGCGTTGGTGACCGTGATGGCCCGGATATGCTTGGGGTTCTTGTAGCCAAGCTTGGTGGGCATGCGCAGCTTCATGGGAAATCCGTACTCGGCGGGCAGGGTGCGGCCGTCGTAGGTGAGGGTCAGCAGGGTCTGGGGATGCAGCGCGGTGGGCATGTCGATGCTGGTGTAGTAATCGTCCGCGCACTGGAATGCCACATAGCGCGCGCTCAGATCCGCGCCCACGCGCCGCAGGAAGTCCGAGAACCGCACGCCGCCCCACTTGCCGATGGCGCTCCAGCCCTCCACGCAGATGTGCCGCGTGACCTGGCTGGCTTGCGGCAGTGCGCGCAGGTCCTCCAGCCGCCAGGGCCGCCTGTCGGCGACCAGGCCGGCCAGCTCCAGCCGGTAGTCGCCGGCGTCCACCCGCGGCACGTCTTCGATGCCGTAATAGGCATTGAACGGAAAGGGCCGGGTAATCATGGATTCCGGATAGGTGGGCGCGAGCGCGGCGGGATCGAAGATCCAGCCCTGCACGCGGTCGTTGAAGCGCGAAACCGCCATCAGGGCGCGCTCCACGCTTTCGTCGTCCGACAGCGTGCAGCCGGACAGCATGACCAGCCCGCCCAGGCTGAGTGTGTTGCGCAGGAAGGCGCGGCGGGCGGGCTGTTGCACGCGGCGGTCCAGCAGCCGCCGCGCTTCGCGCAGGATGTCGGCGCCGTCGGGGCGGGTCTTGGGGCGCATGCGTCTGTCCTCTCACTTGCCGAGAATCATGGCGCGGATGCTGCGCGGCACCAGCAGCGCCATCGCCACGTGCAGCGCAATAAAGCCGGCCAGCAGCGCCATGGCGAAAAAGTGGACGTGGCGGGCGCTTTCGTAGCCGCCCATCAGCGCGCACAGCGTGCCGAACTGCACCGGCTTCCAGATGGCGAGCCCCGACAGCGCCAGCGCCGCGACGTCGGCCATGGCGAACACATAGGCCAGGCGCTGCACCGCGTTGTAGCGGCGGGGATCGTCGTGCGAGAGCCGGCCGCGCAGCGCCGCGCCGGCGTCGGTCGCCGCCGCCCTCAGACTGAGCGGAAAGAAGCGCCGGCGCAGCCGGCCGGTGGCCAGGTTGAGGACGAGATAGGCCAGGCCGTTGGCGGCCAGCAGCCACATGGCGGCGAAATGCCATTGGAGCGCGCCGCCCAGCCAGCCGCCCAGCGTCACGCCGCGCGGAAACGAGAAATCGAACAGCGGCGAGGCGTTGTAGATGCGCCATCCGCTGGTCATCATGACGAAGACGGCAAGCGCGTTCAGCCAATGCGGAATACGGATCCAGGCCGGATGGACGGGCGGCGCGGCGGCGGCGGGAATGGACATGACTGCGGCTCCTGCTCCTGCGTGGCGCCGCCTTGCGCGGCGGCGGGTGTTGCAGGCATTCTGGTCCGCCGCCGCTCCCCAAGTCCTCACGCAAACTTAAATTAATTGTGATACATCGGCCCCGCGGATTGGCGACAATAGGAACTCCCCATCCGGCCCGCCGCTACCATGGACACTCCCCGCCGCGTCCTCATCGTCGAAGACGATGCGCACATCGCCGAACTGCTGCGCATGCACCTGCGCGACGAGGGCTACGCCGTCGAGCACGCCGCCGACGGCGAGGACGGCCTGCGCCGGCTCGCGTCCGGCCACTGGGACGCCCTGGTGCTGGACCTGATGCTGCCCGGCATCGACGGGCTGGAAATCTGCAAGCGGGCGCGGGCCATGACGCGCTACACGCCCATCATCATCACCAGCGCGCGTTCCAGCGAGGTGCACCGCATTCTCGGGCTGGAGCTGGGCGCGGACGACTACCTGGCCAAGCCGTTTTCCATGCTGGAGCTGGTGGCGCGGGTGAAGGCGCTGCTGCGCCGCAGCGACGCGCTGGCGCGCAATGCGCGGCTGGAGGCGGGCAGCGTCGCGCTGCACGGCGTCTCGCTCGACCCGGTGGCGCGCACGGCCTCGGTGGACGGGCGCCGCCTGGACCTCACGCCGCGCGAGTTCGACCTGCTGGCCTTCTTCATGCGCCACCCCGACAAGGTGTTTTCGCGGCTGGACCTGCTCGACCAGGTCTGGGGCTACCAGCACGAGGGATACGAACACACCGTGAACACTCACATCAACCGGCTGCGCGCTAAGATCGAGGCCGACCCCGCCGATCCGCGGCGCATTCTCACCGTCTGGGGCCGGGGCTATAAGTTCTCGGCGGGCCCGGCAGACGCGCCATGAAGCGCCTGACGCTCACCCGCAAGCTGTGCGCGGTGTTCGCGGCGCTGCTGCTCGCCTGCTGCGGCGTATCGGCCTGGCTGCAGGTGCGGGCCAACGCGCGCTACGAGCAGGAGGCGACGCAGCGCCTGTCCAGCGGGCTGGCCGCGCACATCGCGGGCGCCAACGTCCTCATGGACGCGCAGGGCTGGAAGCCCGAGGCGGTGCGCAACCTGTTCGACATGCTGATGGCGGTGAATCCCTCGGTGGAGGTGTACCTGCTCTCCAGCGACGGGCGCATCGTGGGCGATGCCGCTCCGCCCGGCGAGCTGCGCCGCGACCGCGTCGATCTGGCGCCGGTGCGGCGCCTGCTGCGCGGCGAGGCGCTGCCCATCTTGGGCGACGATCCGCGCAATCCCGCCGTGCAGAAAGTGTTCAGCGCGGCTCCGGTCAGCGCGGGCGGGAGCGAGCAGGGCTATGTGTACGTGGTGCTGCAAGGGCAGGCGCACGACGAGCTCGCCGCGGCCCTGGGCACGAGCTCGGTGCTGCGCGCCTCGCTGTGGTCCATGGCGCTGGTGGCGCTGCTGGGGCTGGCGGCCGGCCTGGCCGCCTTCGCGCTCATCACGCGGCCGCTGCGTGGCCTGACGCGCGCCGTGCGCGAATTCGATGCCGAAGACCCGCAATCGCTGCGCGCGCTCGGCCCGCCCGACGCCGGCGACGAAGACGGCGGCGACGAAATCGCCGTGCTGCGGCGCAGCTTCGCGCAGATGGGCGGACGCATCTCGCGCCAGTGGCAGGAACTCACGCGCCAGGATCAGGAGCGGCGCGACCTGGTGGCCAACATCTCGCACGACCTGCGCACGCCCCTCACGGCGCTGCACGGCTACCTGGAAACGCTGCGCCTCAAAGATGCCGCGCTCGATCCGGCCGGGCGCCGCCGCTACCTGGACATCGCGCTGGCGCAAAGCCGCAAGGTCGGGCGCCTGGCGCAGGAACTGTTCGAGCTCGCCCGGCTCGAATCGGGCCTGGTGCGGCTCGAGCCCGAAACCTTCTCCCTGCAGGAACTGGCGCAGGACGTGGTCCAGAAATGCGAGCTTGCCGCCGAGGCCCGCAGGCAGCGGCTGTGCGTGGAAGCGCCGCGCGACCTTCCCGCGGTGCGGGCCGACCTCGGCCTCATCGAGCGGGTGCTGACCAATCTGCTGGACAACGCCATCCGGCACACGCCGGCCGGCGGCCGCATCGAACTGCGCCTGCGCGCCGCGCGCGACGCGGTGCGGGTGCGCATCAGCGATACGGGGCCGGGCATTCCCGAGTCGCTGCGCGAGTGGCTGTTCAC
>NZ_LHSJ01000172.1:0-9052 GCF_001270295.1 Achromobacter sp. DMS1
GTATCGCCTGACCGTGTTGCGTGAGCAGCCTAGCTGCTTGGCCATCTCCCGAATGCTGACGCCGCGACGCGCCATTACCTTGATCTCCACTGCTTGCTCCTGAGTCAACATTGTCGGTGGCCAAAAAGCCACCATCATTGCCCAGGTGGGTCAGATTTACTCCGACGGGGTGGGTCAGTATTACACCGGCGCTAACAAGTTGGTTCATCCAGTCAGCAAGAAGCAGGTCGCCGATTGCTTCTTTGACGCATGGAAGTTGAGCTTGTGGTACCTGGAGTTGTCTGTGCTGGCCTTGTGCGGCTACGACGACGCCTACACTAGTCGGTTGACCGCGAAGTACGTGACCGAATCAGAGAAAGTGCCATGGGGAAGGAAAGCATGAGCGACAAGATCAAGTCCGTACCGTCCGTTTCGGTCACCTACGCCCGAAACGGCGCATCGACCAAGGCCAATGCGCTTGGGATGCGGCCCATGCAGGAACGAGCTTACGAGAAGCGCGGCGAGCAGTACCTGCTAATCAAGTCGCCACCCGCCTCTGGCAAGAGTCGTGCGCTCATGTTCATCGCACTGGACAAGTTGCAGAACCAGGGCTTGAAGCAGGCCATTATCGTCGTGCCCGAGAAGTCCATCGGGGCCAGCTTCAACGACGAGCCGCTGTCGAAGTACGGCTTCTGGTCCGACTGGCAGGTCGAACCTAAGTGGAACTTGTGCAACGCGCCGGGCAACGACAACGGCGGCAAGGTCAAGTCACTGGGCGCATTCCTCGAAGGCGACGACAAGGTGCTAGTCTGCACCCATGCGACCTTCCGCTTCGCGGTCGATGCCTACGGCGTGGAGGCGTTCGACGACCGGCTGATTGCGGTCGATGAGTTCCACCACGTTTCGGCCAACCCCGACAACAAGCTGGGCGCGCACCTAGGCCAATTCATTGCGCGGGGCAAGACGCATATCGTCGCCATGACCGGTTCCTACTTTCGGGGCGACGCGGAGGCCGTTCTCGCCCCGTCGGACGAATCGAAGTTTGATACCGTCACGTACACCTACTACGAGCAGCTCAACGGCTACGAGTACCTCAAGCAACTCGACATCGGCTACTTCTTCTACAGCGGCCCCTACGTCGACGACATCCTCAATGTCCTCGACCCGGCCGAGAAGACCATCATCCACATCCCCAACGTCAATTCGCGCGAGAGTACGAAGGACAAGATGCGCGAGGTGGAGCACATCATCGAGGCGCTGGGAGAGTGGCAGGGCATCGACGCAACCACTGGGTTCCAACTCGTCAAGCGCCCGGATGGCCGCGTGTTACGTATCGCTGATCTGGTCGATGACGATGCCTCGAAGCGCGACCGGGTGTCCGCTGCGCTGAAAGACCCGGCGCAAAAGAATAACCGCGACCATGTGGACATCATCATCGCGTTGGGCATGGCGAAGGAAGGCTTCGACTGGATTTGGTGCGAACACGCGCTGACCGTGGGCTACCGTGCCAGCTTGACCGAAATCGTTCAGATCATCGGACGTGCCACTCGCGACGCGCCGGGCAAGATTCGCGCGAGGTTTACCAACCTAATCGCCGAGCCGGACGCGACCGAGGCAGCGGTTACCGAGGCCGTTAACGATACGTTGAAGGCCATCGCTGCGAGCCTGCTGATGGAGCAGGTTCTTGCGCCGCGCTTCGAGTTCAAGCCCAAAAACCCCGACAGCGGCCCCACGCCGGGCTTTAACTATGGCGAGAGTGGCTACGATCCACACCGTTGCAACATTGGTGTCAATGAGCAGACCGGAACTTACCAAATCGAGATTAACGGCCTCGCCGAGCCCAAGAGCAAAGAGGCAGCGCGCATCTGCCAGGAAGACTTGAACGAAGTGATCGCGGCTTTCGTGCAGGACAAGCCCACCATCGAACGCGGCTTGTTCGATGAGGAACTAGTGCCCGAAGAACTGACGCAGGTTCGCATGGGCAAGATCATCAAGGACAAGTATCCCGAGCTTGATGCTGAAGATCAGGAGGCCGTGCGTCAGCACGCCATTGCCGCCCTCAACCTCACCCAGCAGGCCAAGCGGCTTGTCACCGAAGGCGAGGGTGACGGGTCGCCCAACACCGCCCTGATCGACGGCGTGCGTCGCTTCGCGATGGACGTGCGCGAGCTGGACATAGACCTCATCGACCGTATCAACCCCTTCGGCGAAGCCTACGCCATCCTCGCCAAGACCATGAGCGAGGACAGCTTGAAGCAGGTGGCAGCAGCCATCTCGGCCAAGCGCACCTCAATCTCGCCTGAAGATGCCAAAGTGATCGCCAAGCGCGCGGTTGAGTTCAAACGCGAGCGTGGGCGGGCTCCATCGGTTACCTCGCAGGACGCCTGGGAAAAGCACCTGGCCGAAGGCGCAGCCGCATTTATGCGTTTCAGGGCGGAGGGGCGCTATGAGTAACTCCGACCTTGACGACCTGGCGGCGGAGCTGGCCGAGTTCGCACCACCTGAGAAGAAAAATGGCCGCCCAGCCAGCGAGGAGCGTGTCATCGCTGGCTTCGAGGAAATCCAACGCTTCGTAGAGCAGCACGGGCGTGCGCCGCAGCATGGCGAAGACCGCGACATATTCGAGCGCCTATATGCAGTGCGGCTCGACCGTCTACGGGCGCTCCCGGATTGCCGCGCCTTGCTTGAGCCGCTGGACCATCAGGGCTTGCTTGCTGGGGCGCCGGCCGTCACCGCTTCGGTGGACGAAACTATCGACATCGATGGCCTGGCTGCCGAGTTGGCTGACATTCCCCATGCGGACGACATCACGGTCCTGCGTCATGTCCGCACCAGCGCCGAAAAGCGTGCTGCTGAGGAGATTGAGCATCGCGAAAAATGCGAGGACTTCGATCGCTATGAGCACTTGTTCAAGGCGATAAAACAGGACCTCAAGAGCGGTGTCCGAAACACCAGGAGCTTTCTGAGCCAGGCAAAGGCAATGGAAGCTATCCAGCAAGGGGCCTATTACATCCTCAATGGGCAGATCGCGTATATCGCCGAGGTTGGCGAGGACTTCACCACGCAATACGATCGACGTGACAGTCGACTGCGGGTGATCTTCGACAACGGAACCGAAAGCAAAATACTCTTGCGGTCGTTCCAGCGTGCGCTCCATCGTGATGAGGCCGCGCGCGTTATCACCGACCCGGATGCGGGGCCTCTATTCAATGACAGCTTAGAAGAAGGCGACATCCAGAGCGGCACGATCTACGTCCTGCGCTCGCTGTCGGATCACCCCTACATCGCGCAGCACCGCGACCTCATCCATAAGTTAGGTGTGACCGGCGGCAGGGTGGAGGCGCGCATCGCCAACGCCGAACATGACTCCACCTACCTATTGGCGAAGGTCGAAGTGGTAGCGACCTACAAGCTCGCAGGCATCAATCGCACTCGGATGGAAAAACTGTTCCACAGACTATTTGCACCCGCGCGTTGAATATCTCCATCAACGACCGCTTCGGTCACCCCGTGCAGCCCGAGGAATGGTTTCTCGTTCCGCTGTTCGTCATCGACGAGGCCGTGGCGCGCATCAAGGATGGCAGCATCACCGGATACATCTACGATCCCAAGGCTGCGAAGTTAGTGAAGGCATAGGACACTGCAAATGCACGAATAGCCCTGGCCGCTGGCCAAGCGAGTTGCATTTAAGCTGAAGCGGCATAGGTGCTAGCGCTCTTGAAGCGCTAGTCGAACCCCTAGAGCACAGTACACGCAGCCGACCACTTTCCCCTGCCATTTCATCACCGACGGGTTCCGGCGCAGGAAATTGCCCAGCCCGCTCGCGCCCACTGCGAATACGATTGTGCTGACGAGGCCTAGGCCAACAAAGATGATCCCTAGAATGATGAGTTGAAGCGTTATCGACCCGTTCTCTGGCCGAACGAATTGCGGGAGGAATGCAAGAAAGAACAACGCTGTCTTGGGATTAAGGACTTCCGCCAAAATTGCCTGACTGAAAGCCTGACCAGCGGAAATCCGCACTGCGCCAGCCGACGGATTGACAGAGGTTTTTTCCAGAAGCGCGCGTATACCGAGATAAATGAGATAGGCAGCGCCGATATATTTGACGATACTGAACAGCATGGCAGAGGCAGCTATGACCGCCGAGATACCGACCACGGCCATGAGCGTGTGTACCAGGTCGCCAGCGGCAATCCCGGCTCCGGTGGCGATCCCGACCTTCGTTCCAGAAGTTGTAGCCCGCGCCACGGTGAGCAGCGTGGCTGGCCCCGGAATAAAGACAAAGCCTAGAACAACTGCGCAGTACGTAACCATTGTCGTCATGTCGATCATGCTATTTTTCTCCGGGAGAATGATAAGAGGTCAGGCATGCAGCTATTGGCTAATCAGCAGGGCAGTGACTGCGCCACACAACGCTAGCAGTGTCGCAAAGTCTAGAGGTACGCGCCAAATGATCAGCCGCACCCATCTCCTTGCTTTCTCCTGCATAGCCGGCGTCATTTGGTTCGCTCGTTCGAACTCGAGTGCGCGGGGGAGCTTACGGTTTGACGACCGGAGCCGTAACGAGCCTGATCGATCGGTTGGAGCAGGGCGGTTACGTCACTCGTGAGCGTGATCCGCAAGATCGTCGACGTGTCTACGTCCGGCTACGGCCCGAGAACATAGGCGAGCTCGCAGCGATCTATCATCCTCTCCAGGCGGCGACGGAACGTCTGCTCGATCGCTACTCGGCGGCAGAATTGAACCTGCTCATAGATTTTACAGAACGCAGCGCAGAGATCGCGAGCGATTTCGTTAGAAGCCTTAGAAACCTGGAAACTCAAAATGACAGCGCTGATAAGCGGTAAAAGGGGTTGTATAGATGTCGAAAACTGATGGGTTATCAGAATTACTCATTCATCAAGCGAAGTTGCAGACCGAAGCCGACGCGCTAATAGATGCGCTCGGCTTGGACAACTTGCTGTCAGATATCGGAAGCCCGACGCGCGTGGGAAGTTCCGCACTGGGTCTGATGGTCCGCCGGGATATCGACATCACGGTTGTATGCAAAAAGCTGGATGAGGAGACGCACCGCGCGGTGGCTGAACTTGGCGGGAAGCTGGCTATGCATGCTTCTATAGGCTCTGTTCAATTCCGCAATGATACGGGTATCTGGAACAGTGATGTCGAAAAATATCCCGATGGCCTGTATCTGGGGGTAACCTGTCGCGACGAGACCGGCCGAGACTGGACCTTTGACATCTGGTTTGTCGACGAGCCGGAGAGGCAGCCTGATCTCAAACATCTTCGCACAATTCCGCCAAAGCTGACCACTTCCGCTCGCCAGTCGATTTTGGCGATCAAAACCGCGCTGGCGAACGCTTCCTGTTCAGGTAAACGCCCGTCCAGCTTTCAAGTTTATGAAGCTGTACTCGAATTCGGCGTAACCAGCCTGTCTGAGTTTGAAGACTGGCTGAAAGGGCCTCGTCAACCAGAGTTCTAGGTCTTCGCGACCAAGAACTCTTCCGCGCTCGATAATTGCAAGCCATCCTTCCGGTTCGTGAAGTAGCGTTGTGCAAGTGCGCTCGGAGGGACATGCCGAACATCCTGAAAGCCGGCACTCCGGGCCATGGCCATTATCTCTTCAGGCGCGAATAAGCTAATGAATGGTGTTCCGCTTGCGCGTGCACCCTCGAGCGCCTGCCCAAGCTGTAGCCGAACATCAGGCGGCATGAGATAGAGCGGCAACATGAACGTCATGGCGAGTGTCGATCCTGGCGCAAGCGCCGCGACCTGACGGAAAGTTGCCAGAGTTGCTTCTTTCGTCAGGTACATGCTGACGCCGGTGGAAGCTATGATGGCCGACTGCTTCGCATCGAAGCCCGCCTCCGCAAGTGCCTGCCAGACAGAGCCTCCTGCTTCGAAATCAACCGGGACAAAGCGCAACCATTCAGGAATGCCATAGCCAAGCGCGGTCAGCCGTTGGCGTTTCCATTCCTGGGGCGCCGGCTGATCGACTTCAAAGATGCGCATCCGACACGCAACGTCTCTCCTGCGTTGGGCGAAGGTGTCGAGACCGGCACCTAAGATGACATACTGCGCAACGCCGCGATCGGCTTGTTCAATGACCAGATCTTCGACAAACCTCGCTCTGGCAACTATCGACGCACGAAAGGTCTTTGTAAAATCGGGATCCATGTCGGGACGACGCCGCCACTCCGCGCCGGGCGCCAGAAGGCGAAGCCCAACCCTGTCCTCAAAGACGTGAGGCGCTGCATCGATCTCGACGTGCAGGGCACGCCACAGCGCGGTACGTTCTGCCGTGCTCTCCGGCGCCAAGTTCGCCTTGCCTTGCATCATGTTGATGCGCCGGCTTTTCTCTGTGCTGGGGCTTCCAGGCTCCAGGTCCGGCCATCCGGATCGCGGACAGTCATTTCCCGCGTACCCCAATGGGTATCTGCGAACGGCGAAACGACTTCAAACGGGGGGTCAAGGTCAAGGGTTTCGCCATCTCGAATCTTTAGCACCATTTGGATGGCAGGCTGCTCGTTCTCTGGCACTTCGGCGATGAAAAGATACGGGCCTGCCTCGTTGCGCAGTTGTCCAGAATTATGATCGGTTTCAAAGTCAAGCTCATATCCCAAGGACTGAAAGAACTTTGCGGACTTTCCCCAATTATGGGTCGTTAGGAAGATTGCTTTCACACCTTCGGTCTTCATTGTTCATCTCCATTTCTACGTCCGTTTTGGCTGCGCGGAAGATCGTCTCTCTTGTTGATTTTCTCGTTCAGATACGCGCGTAGCGCGTCGGCAACGAGCGCCGAGAGCGACATTTCGGCTTCAATCGCATGATGTTTGACCTCTCGGATCAGGCTGACCGGGAGGTAAACGTTGAACTGCTTGACATCTTCGCTAGCCATAGGAGCTAGTATGCTAGCAAACTAGAATCAAATCAACCCTAAGGATGCTCTGAACAATTCCCTTGGGCGACAATAGCGCAAGGTTTGACGGATGACGACGATGCAGCTGAGCTTTGGGGATGCGGAACACACGGGCAAGCGGAAGAAGACGCGGCGCGAGGTCTTCCTGGATGAGATGGAGCAGGTGGTGCCGTGGAACGTGCTGCTGGCGTTGATCGCTCCGCACTACCCGAAGATGGGCCAGCGCGGCCGGCAGCCGTATCCGCTGGCGACGATGCTTCGCGTCCACTTCCTGCAGCAGTGGTACGCGCTGAGCGACCCGGGCATGGAAGAGGCGCTGTACGAGATGCCGGTGATGCGCCGTTTTGCCAGTCTGGGCGGGCTGGACAACATCCCGGACGAGACCACGATCCTCAACTTCCGGCGGCTGCTGGAGGCGCATGATCTTGCGCCGCAGATCCTGGAGCGGGTGAATGCGCATCTGGCGCGCAAGGGCCAGAGTCTGAGGGCGGGCACGATCGTGGATTGCCACGATCATCGCGGCGCCGAGCTCGACCAAGAACAAGGACGGCCAGCGCGACCCGGAGATGCATCAAACGAAGAAGGGTAACCAGTGGCACTTCGGGATGAAAGCGCACATTGGTGTGGACGAAGAGTCGGGCCTGGTGCACCACGTGGAGTGCACGGCGGCGAACGTGCATGACGTGACGCAGGTGCACAAGCTGCTGCACGGCAAGGAAGACAAGGTATGCGGAGATAGCGGCTACACCGGCGCGCACAATCGCGAGGAATTGCAGGGCGTTGACGCCGCGTTCTGGATCGCCGAGAAGCCGTCGAAACTGCGCACGATCAAGAACAAGCGCGAACGCAAGTACGCCGAACGCTGGGAGCACTTCAAGGCCAGCGTGCGGGCGAAGGTGGAGCATCCGTTCCGGGTGGTGAAGCGACAGTTCGGCTACACGAAGGTGCGCTACCACGGCCTGACGAAGAACACGGCGCAGGTGCTGACGCTGTTCGCACTGTCGAACCTGCGGATGGCGCGGCGACGTTTGCTGCAAGCGGCGGGGTAAATCCGCCTTTCGTTTTCCGACTTCCTGCTTGTCATGGGGGTGTTGTTCCTGGTGTTCGTGCCGGGCTTCTATCTGCTCGGCCAGCTCATTTGGGCGTTGGGTTTCGGCCCCCAGGCATCGGCGATCGCGGACAAGATGGAACGCATACAGCAGACCGTCATGCGGCCGACCGGGCAACGGCTGATCGGAACGGCTGACCAGCTCTCAAAACTGCGGGTCCGGCCATTTAGCGGCCGCCAGCGCTGACCCTTCTGCCCCGCGCTACGCGGGGCAGCTTCGTTTAATCATCGCCTTTAGTGGCTCATGCTAGCCGTTTATGATGAATTGCTCCGCGTCTTCCAGTGACGGAAAGACCTTACCCCCGTCTCGAAACTCCGGGCCATAGCGGTACGCTTTCCAGGCTCCGCAGTCCAATGGATGAGCCTCACCTAAAAACTGGCCGCTATCGGACTGGATGAGACGGGCCTTGAGCGGCTTTTCACGGACCGCCTTGACCTGGTTGATGAACTTGTTCGCGTTCTTCGCCTGGCGTTCCGTGATCTCCCCGGCCGCGAGCGCCTCTGCCACCGCTCCTAAATCCAGCCCTAGTTTGAGTTCATCCATACCACGCCGATTGGCGGGCTTTCTTGTTTCGCTCATACATGTCAACGCCGGTTGAAAACTGACCCACTTTCGTCGGAATCGTCGGAGTAAAACTGACCCACCCCGGCGTCCAAAAAACCTAGCTCCTGATCTTGATATTCCCTGCTTTGCGCTTGTCCTTGAGTCGGTAGCTTTCCCCGGCAATCTGCACGATATGGGCGTGATGCAGCAGGCGGTCGAGCAAGGCGGCGGTCAGCGTTTGGTCCTCAGCAAAGCATGAGGACCACTGACTGAAGGGCAGATTGCTGGTGACGATGATGCTGGTGCGCTCGTAGCGCTGGGCCACCACGTTGAAGAACAGATTCGCCTCCTCGCGTCCAAACGGCAAATATCCGATCTCATCGATCACCAACAGGCGCGGCCCGATGATGGCACGGTTGAAGTACTGCTGCAGCCGATCCTGTTTATGGGCGGTGGCCAACTGCATCATCAGGTCGGCGGCAGTCAGGAAGCGGGTCTT
>NZ_LHSJ01000173.1:0-8997 GCF_001270295.1 Achromobacter sp. DMS1
GCCGTCATCACCTACCTGACGCGCGCGCTGCCGTTCCTGCTGTCCGAGCGCAGCAGGCTGCTGCGCCGGCTCGCCCGCGAAGGCTCGGCCCTTTCGGCCCTGGGGCCGAGCCTGCTGGCGGGCATCGCGGCGGCGTCATCGTGCCCGACCTGCTGGACGCCGGGGCGGGCATGCCGGGCCTGGGCGCCTATGCCGGCGGCCTGGCCGCCACCGCGGTGGCCTCGCGCCTGATGAGCAATACCGGCGCGGCGGTGCTGCTGGGCATGGCGGGGTACGGGCTGCTGCTGGCGCTGTCGGGCCAGGGGTGACACGCCGCAGGGCGCGCTACGGCATAATGGTCCGGTTCCCATACGGAGACAGGCCATGCTTACGCTTTATCACGCGCCGCGCTCGCGGTCCTTCCGGATACTGTGGCTGCTCGAAGAACTGGGCGTCCCGTACGACACCGAAATGGTGTCCATCCGCCGCGGCGACGACGGGCACCGGCCGCCGGCCGATTACATCGACATTCATCCCCACGGCAAGGTGCCGGCGCTGGTCCACGACGGGGTTCCCGTGTTCGAGACGCCCGCCATCGCGCTCTATCTCACCGACCTGTTTCCTCAGGCGGGCCTGGGGCCGGTGGTGGGCGACCGCCAGCGCGGGCCCTACCTGACCTGGCTTTCGTATTCCACGGGGGTGCTGGAGCCCGCCTTGGTCGAGCGCGCGTTCAAGCTGCCGCACGCGGGCAGCGCCGCGCTGGGCTGGGCCTCGGCCGACGAGGTCGAGGAAGTGCTCACGCGCGTGCTGGAGTCGCGTCCGTTCTTCCTGGGAGACAAGTTCTCCGCCGTGGACATCGTGCTGGGCGGCTCGATGCAGCACCTGATGCGGGTCAAGCTCATGCCCGAAACCTCGGTCTTCAACGCCTACGTCGAGCGCCTGGCGCAGCGGCCGGCCATGCACCGCGCCCTGCAGCGCGACGGCGACATCGGCGAGAGCGGCGCGACCTGACCTCCGCGCGGGCCGCTCAGCCCGTGATCTGCACGCCTACCCAGAACAGGCCGGCCGCCAGCAGCATGGCGGCGGGCAGGGTCAGCACCCAGGCCAGCAGGATGTTGCGCACGGTATTGCCGTGCAGTCCGCTCTTGCTGGCCACCATGGTGCCCGCCACGCCCGAGGAGAGCACGTGGGTAGTGGAGACGGGCAGGCTGAACACATTGGCCAGGCCGATGGCGCCCACCGCCGTCAGCTGGGCCGACATGCCCTGGGCGTAGGTCATGCCCTGCTTGCCGATTTTCTCGCCCACGGTCAGCACCACGCGCCGCCAGCCGACCATGGTGCCCGCGCCCAGGGCCAGCGCCACGGCGGCGATCACCCAGAACGGCGCGTATTCGGTGGTGGCGGTGAGGTCGGCGCGCAGGCGCTGCAGGTCGGTGCGCTCGCGCGCGGGCAGGTCGGGCATCGCGGCCACTTTCTTGGCCGTGTCGTCCAGGCACAGCAGGTAGCGCCGCACGTTGATGCGCTTGGCGGCCGGCAGCTCGGCGTAGTTGTGCACGCCCTGCAGGTCGGCCTGCAGCGCGGCGATGGTCGGCAGCGTGAGCTTGGCGTCGCAGCGAAAGCCGGGCGGCAGCGGGTCGGTCTGGCGCGCGCTTCCGAGCGCCAGGTAGTCGCCGAGCAGGGTCTGGTTGCGCAGGTAGAACGCGCTCAGGTGGGTGGCGGCGTCGCGGGTGCGCTCGATCTGGTAGGTGGTGCTGCCCGCGTCGAGCACGAAATTGGCGGGCACGATGCCGATCAGCACCAGCATGATGAGGCCGATGCCTTTCTGGCCGTCGTTGGAGCCGTGCACGAAGCTCACGCCCATGGCCGAGAGCACCAGCACCAGGCGGTTCCAGAAGGGGGGATGCTTCTTGTTGTCCAGCGCGCGGCGCTGCTCGGGCGTCTTGTGCATCTTGGACAGCGGCCGCAGCCGCTTCAGCACCAGGAGCAGGGCGCCGGCTACCACGAAGCCCGCCACGGGCGAAACCACCAGCGACAGCCCGATGTCGATGGCCTTGCCCCAGTTCACGCCGTCGGCCACGGGCAGGCCGGTAATGAGCGCATTGGCCAGCCCCACGCCCAGGATGGAGCCGATGAGCGTGTGCGAGCTGGAGGCCGGGATGCCGAAATACCAGGTGCCCAGGTTCCAGGCGATGGCCGCGGCCAGCATGGCGAACACCATGGCCAGCCCGCGGCCCGTATCCACATTGATGAGCAGTTCCACCGGCAGCAGGTGCACGATGGCGTAGGCCACGCCCACGCCGCCCAGCAGTACGCCCAGGAAGTTGAAAATGCCGGAGAGCACCACGGCCAGGTGCGGCGGCATGGCCTTGGTGTAGATGACCGTGGCCACGGCGTTGGCCGTGTCGTGAAAACCGTTGATGAATTCGAAGGCCAGCACGAAGGCGAGCGCCAGCACGAGACTGAGGCCGACCCAGAAATCCAGGCCGTGGAAGAGGTCGAACATGGGGGAGCGGGGAGAGGTTCCGGCAAGGTGGCGAGATTATTGCAGATTTGTGAACTGTCCCCGTTCCGGCAGCGGCCATGAATTCATCGCCGCGCAAATGCGATAGCATCGGGAACGGCGTGCGGCCTGGATGTTGCGCCCTGCGGCCGCGTCGCCCTATTTTGTATCTTTATGTATCTTTTCTCTCCGCATCCCATGACCGATTCCGCCCGCATCGTCCGCCGCCATCCCGATGAGCTCGTCATTGGCCTGGTGTCGGTTTCAGACCGTGCCTCCGCCGGCGTCTACGAAGACCAGGGGCTGCCCGCGCTGCGCGAATGGCTGGGTTCGGCGCTGGCCTCGCCCTGGCAGGCGGTGGAGCGGCTCATCCCCGACGAGCGCGAGCGCATTTCACAGGCCCTGATCGAACTGGTGGACGACAACGGCTGCGACCTGGTGCTCACCACCGGCGGCACGGGGCCCGCGCGGCGCGACGTCACGCCGGAGGCCACGCTGGCCGTGGGCACCCGCGAAATGCCGGGGTTTGGCGAGCAGATGCGCCAGATCAGCCTGCGCTTCGTGCCGACCGCCATTCTGTCGCGCCAGGTGGCGGTCATCCGCGAAACGCGGAGCCATGCGGCGCTCATCGTGAACCTGCCCGGCCAGCCCAAGGCCATACGCGAGACGCTGGAAGGGCTGAAGTCCGAGGACGGCGCGGTGCTGGCGCCGGGCATCTTCGCCGCCATTCCCTATTGCATCGACCTCATCGGCGGCCCTTACGCCGAGACGCGGCCCGAGGTGATCGCGGCCTTCCGGCCCAAGTCGGCGCGCCGTCAGGCCCGCGGGTGAGCCGGGCGCTGCGGTATAGTTGGCCGCGTTTTCCATCCGCGCATCCAGAGAGTTCCCGATGAAGGCCCGTATCGTTCTGCCCCTTGCCGCCCTGACCCTGTTGTCCGCCTGCGCCAACGTGAAAGACGTGCGCGAACGCGACCCCATCTTCTACGGGTCCACGCCGCGCAGCGCCGAGGAATACACGGCGTGCGTGGCCGAGGCCTGGAAAGGCATGGGCCTGCAGCCCGAGCGGCACGACGTGCGCAACGGGCAGGAACTCGTCCTGCGCAACAGCATGGGCGTGGAGGCGGTGCTGACCACCACGCACTGGAAGGGCAAGACCGAGACGCGCCTGTCCACGCGCATCAACCACCGCGACCAGAGCATCGTCGAGGCCGCGAACCTGTGCCGCTGAACGCCGATGCCGACCGCTTCCGCTGACGGCCGTTTCGGGCGCCGCGACGCACTGCGTCTGGCGCTGGCTGCGCTGGCCTGGAGCGCGGCCGGCCCGGCGCGCGCCCAGGAAGGATTCATCACCCGCAAGCTGAACATTCCCGTGCCGGGCGGCGTGGCCGTGCTGGGCCTGGGAGACGCGCCCGAGGCGCCCGAAGTCGCCTACCTGGGGCGTCGGGCGCTGGTGGTGCGCGAGGAAGGGCGGCGCTGGATCGCCGTGCTGGGCATCCCGCTGTCGGTCAAGCCGGGGCGGCAATCGGCGCGGGTGCGCGATGCGGCGGGCGAGCGCGAGCTGGAGTTCGTCGTGCGGGCCAAGACATACGCCGCCCAGCACATCACGCTCAAGAATCGCCGCCAGGTTCATCCCGATCCGGACGATCTCGCCCGTATCGAACGCGAACTGGATCTCCAGAACGCGGCCTACCGCAGCTACCGCGCCGGCGTGATCCCGAGCAACCTCGTGCTGGACCGGCCCGTGGACGGCGCGCGCCTGTCCAGCCCCTTCGGCCTCAGGCGCTTTTTCAACGGCGAGGAGCGCAACCCCCACTCGGGGCTCGATTTCGCCGCGCCGGCAGGCACGCCCGTGAAGGCGCCGGCAGCGGGTGTCGTCACCCTGGTGGGCGAACTCTTTTTCAATGGCAAGACGGTCTTCCTGGACCACGGGCAGGGGCTGGTGAGCATGTTCTGCCACCTGTCGGCCATCGATGTGAAACAGGGCGACGAGGTGCCGCGCGGCGCGCCGATCGGCAAGGTGGGCGCCACCGGCCGGGCCACGGGGCCGCACCTGCACTGGAACGTCAGCCTGAACGATGCGCGGGTGGACCCCGCGATCTTCATCGGCGCTTTCCGTCCCTGAGGCGCGGGGTCAGTCCTGCCCGGCGGGCTGGGCGATGCGCGCCACCACGTACTGGTACACGCGCTCGGCGTAGCGCAGATCCTCAAGCACGCGGGCCTGCTCGGCTTCCTGCTCTTCGAGGCAGTTGTCGTATTTGGTCTTGGCTTCCGAATACGTGAGGCCCGTGTTGCGCAGGCTGTTGATGAAAGCCTCGCGCGACTGGCGCAGCAGGCGCAGTCCTTCCTCGCCACGGGCGAATCTCCGGCGCGCGCGGGTCAGCGCGTCGGCGGCGGTTTGCAGCTCTTCCTTGGGTTCCATCTTGCTTCGTGCCTGCCCGAGGACGTCGGGGCGCGGCACGCATTTTCGCCCAACGCGCGGTTTTGCGCATCAGGCCGGGCGCGGGGCCGGCGGCAAGAAAAGGAAAAGGGCGTGCCGGCCGGAAGCATCCGGCCGGCGCCCTGCGTCAGCGGCGGGTCTGGGGGCGGTGCGGCGCGGGCGCGCGCTCGTCCTTGTGGCGGAAATTGATGCGGCCCTTCGTCAGGTCGTAGGGCGACATTTCCAGGGTGACGCGGTCGCCGGCCAGGATGCGGATGCGGTGCTTGCGCATGCGGCCGGAGGCGTAGGCGCCGACTTCGATGCCGTTGTCCAGGGTGACGCGATAGCGGCTGTCGGGCAGCACTTCGTCCACGATGCCGTTGAGTTCGATGAGTTCTTCTTTCGCCATTCTCTACTCCTTTGTTCGGTACGCGCCGCGGCGTGCCGCGAGGCGGCTGGCGCGTCGGACGCTGCCGGGCGGCAGGGTCCGGGGTTGAACGTAAAAAACGTCCGGACAGGCGTGGGTATGGGCCACGGCGGCATCCCGAGTGGATGTCTGGTATGACGGATACTCACGCCGCGAGGGCGGTGCGCGCGGTGCGCGGCTTGGTCGCGGCGGCGCTGCTGTGCGCTGCCGGAAGAAGCGGTTGGAGCGGCAGCCACGAACGGCCGCGCTCAGGAGAAACCGGCCGGACCATGCGCCACGATGCTGCCGTGGCCGGGGCCGAACTGGTTTCTGTGCGGAAATTTCACTGTTCTATGTTAGCGCAAACCCGAGGTTTTAGCCAGGATTTATGTCCGCATCGGCGGCGATAGGGCGGCGATGGCGCGGCCGGGGCCCGAGCGCCGGCCGCAGGCCCGGAATTCCGGACCGGAACCTCAGTGGGCCCCGAACCTCAGGCCGCCTCGCCATCGGGCTGGGGCGCGCGTTCGATGGCGCCGGGGTATTGCGGCAGGTCATCGGTGATGTCGTACCACGGGGCCTTGCTCGCCACGTGGCAGTGCGCCATGGGCTTGACGCCGGGATCGTCGTCCAGCGCGCCCAGCGCCAGGCCGTACACGTCGGGCTGCTGGTCGAAGCGCGTGAGCAGGGGCGTGCCGCAGGCCTCGCAGAAGCCCCGGTAATGGCCGGGCGAGGAGCTGTACCACGTGACGTGGTTTTCGCCTTTGGTCCAGGAAAAATCGCCGGCCTGCACCGTGGCCCGGCTGCGGAAGGCCGCGCCGTGCGCCTTGCGGCACATCACGCAGTGGCAATTGACGGCATCGGTGAGCGGGCCGTTGATAGCGTAGGCCACGCGCCCGCAGAGGCAGGATCCTTTGATCATGGCAGGCACCCGGTGGAAAATGGGGAGGGCATGCCACGACTATACCCCGCCGGCGCGCCGGCGTTGCACGACGCCGGCGGAGCCTGTTTTCAGCGCGCCGCGGCCGGGGCGCGGGCCGGTTTCGGATCTTCCAGCTCGAACTGCGTCGCCAGCGCCTCGCCGCGCGATTCGTCGTAGCGGTATCGCAGCCGCAGCGGCTGGCCGCGGCGGATGGCGCGCAGGCTGGCGTTTTCCAGCGCGACGTCGATCTCGCGGTTGACGAATTCGGTGCAGTCGGTGTCGGCGCGCTCGCCTTGGGGAATGACGGCCTCGTTCACGCGCAGCCGGAACAGCAGGCGGGCGATGGCGCTGCCGTCCGTGCGGTACTGCCGCATTTCCAGCGGGGCGTTGGCGACCTTGCCTTGCAGGTCGCAGGAGATGCGCGTCCAGGCGCAGGCCGCGGGCGCCGCGGCGGCCAGCAGGATGGCCGCCAGCGCGCGGGACGAAAGGGCGGATGTCAGGGCGCGTTTCATGGCGCATGGATAAGACGCGGCGCGCATCGCGCGCCGCCGTCCGGCGGATTGCGGAAGGGCTATGTTGCTACCGCTGGCGCGCCAGGGTCAAGGCGCGCCGCCGCAGCGCCTCAGGCGGCGCGCTCCAGCTTTTCCCGTTCCGGCGCCGGCGCCGCGGCTTCGTCCAGCGGACCTTCCAGCTTGGCGATGACCGCCGTGGCCAGGCTGTTGCCCACCACGTTGGTGGCCGTGCGGCCCATGTCGAAGAACTGGTCGATGCCCATGATGAGCAGCAGGCCGGCTTCGGGCAGGTGGAACATCGGCAGGGTGGCGGCCACCACCACCAGCGAGGCGCGCGCCACGCCGGCCATGCCCTTGCTCGTCACCATCAGCACCAGGAGCAGGGTGAGCTGCTGCGGCAGACTCATGGGGATGTTGTAGGCCTGGGCAATGAAAAGCACCGCGAACGACTGATACATCATCGAGCCGTCGAGGTTGAACGAGTAGCCCAGCGGCAGCACGAAGCCGGAGATGCGCTTGGACACGCCGAAGCGCTCCAGGGCCTCGATGGTCTTGGGGTAGGCCGATTCGCTGCTGGCCGTCGAGAAGGCCAGCAGGGTGGGCTCCTTGATCATGCCGCCCAGGCGGAAGGCCGAACGGCCCAGAAAGAGGTAGCCCACGCCGAAGAGAATCGCCCACAGCAGCGCCAGGCCCAGGTAGAACTCGCCGATCAGCTTGCTGTAGCTCACCAGCACGCCCAGACCTTCTGTGGTGATGGCGGCGGCCATGGCGGCGAATACGCCGAAGGGCGCGAAGCGCATCACGTAGTCCGTGACGCGGAACATGATCTTGGCCAGCTCCTCGACCATGTGAAAGATCGTGTTGTGCCCGCGGCTGCGGATGAAGGACAGGGCCGAGCCGAAGAACAGCGAGAACACCAGGATCTGCAGGATCTCGTTGTTGGCCATGGCCTCGACGATGCTCTTGGGGAATACATGGGCCAGGAAGGCCTTGAGCGTGAAGTCGCCGGTCTTCAGGCCCGCCGTGGCGCCGGCGTCGGGCAGGGCGAGGTTCAGGTGCGCGCCCGGCTCGAACAGGTTCACCAGCGCCAGGCCCAGCAGCAGCGAGACGGCGGAGGCCGTGATGAACCAGAACATGGCGCGCAGGCCGATGCGGCCCACGGCGCTGGCGTCGCTCATGCTGGCCAGGCCCGACACCAGGGTGGCGAAGACCAGCGGGGCGATGATCATCTTGATCATGCGCAGGAACACGTCGGTGACCATTCCGAAGTACGAGGCGATCTGTTTGGCCTCCTGGGCGTCCTGCGCATACTTGTTGCAGAAATAGCCCACCACGACGCCCAGCACCATGGCGATGCCGATATAGCGCGTCAGCTTTTTTGTATTCATATTCGACAGAAAACAGGAGCGGATGGCCCGGGCGAGCGCCTGGACGTCCGGCGTGGAAAGACGGGTGTCCCGACCAGGGTTAACCCGAGGCCGGGATGTTAGCGTTCCAGCCTGACAGCTTGTTGTCAGTTCGGGGACGGAACATCCGCCCGGCCGGCCGATGCCCGGCGCCGGCAGGACGTGACACAATGGCCGCGTCCGGGCGGCTTCCCGGGGATGACAGCCATGAGAAAAAGAGGAGACACGCAATGCCGAAACGCGAACTGGCCGAACTGGCCGGCGGATACACCTATCTGGAAGGCCTGCGCTGGCACGACGAGCGCCTGTGGGCGTCGGATTTCTATACCGGCAAGGTGATCGCCGTGGACCTGCGCGGCAAGGTCGAGGAGATCTGCCGCGTGGCGGCCCAGCCGTCGGGCCTGGGCTGGCTGCCCGACGGCCGCCTGCTGGTCGCGTCCATGAAAGACCGCAAGCTGCTGCGGCGCGAGCGCGACGGCGCGCTGGTCGAGCATGCCGACCTGTCGGCCCTGGCGGGCGGGCCGGTCAACGACATGGTGGTGGATGCGCGGGGCCGGGCCTATGTGGGCAACTTCGGTTTCGACCTCATGGCCGGCGAGCCGGTGCGCAATACCGTCATTGCCCGCGCCGACCCCGACGGCAGCGTGCGCGCGGTGGCGCACGACCTCTGTTTCCCCAACGGCTCGTTCATCACGCCGGACGGCAGGACGCTGATCGTCAATGAAACCTTTGGCAACCGGATTTCCGAGTTCGACATCCTGGACGACGGCGGCCTCGGCCCGCGGCGCGACTGGGCCAGCTTCGGCGAACTGCCCCGCACCGACGACCTGCAGGCGCTGATCGCCGCCTCGGCCATCGG
>NZ_LHSJ01000174.1:0-8985 GCF_001270295.1 Achromobacter sp. DMS1
AGCGTGATGGCCATGAGCGCCAGCGTCAGCAGCAGCGCCACGCGGTCCAGCAGCGTGCGGACGGCGTCTTCGCCGCGGTTGGCGCGCGCCGCGCCGAGTATGGGCACGAACGCCTGGGAAAACGCGCCTTCGGCGAAGAGCCGCCGCAGCAGGTTGGGAATGCGGAACGCGACCCAGAACGCATCGGTGAGCGGGCCCGCGCCGAATGCGCGCGCGACCAGGATGTCGCGGACGAGGCCGGAGACGCGGGAGAGCAGGGTGAGGCCGCTGACCGTGGCCGCGGAACGGAAAAGACTCATGGAAGGCGGGAAGCGGGGAGGGGTGGGCCGGCGCCGCCCCGGACAGCGGTTTCCGGGGCAGAGGCCGGCCGCACGCTGTGCGCGGGCCGGTTTACTTCGGCGGCATGCGGATGGCGCCATCCAGGCGGATGGTTTCGCCGTTGAGCATGTCGTTGGTGATGATGCTGTGGACCAGCTTGGCGTAGTCTTCGGGACGGCCGAGGCGGGCGGGGAAGGGGATGCGTGGCGGCCAGCGAGTCCTGCACTTCCTGGGGCATGCCGAAGATCATGGGCGTGCCGAAGATGCCGGGAGCGATGGTCATGCAGCGGATGCCGGTCTTGGCCAGATCGCGCGCGATGGGCAGCGTCATGCCGGCCACGCCCGCCTTGGAGGCGGAATACGCGGCCTGCCCGATCTGGCCGTCGAACGCCGCCACCGAGGCGGTGTTGATGAGCACGCCGCGCTCGCCGGTGGGCTCGGGCGCGTTGGCGCTCATGGCCTCGGCGGCCAGGCGCATCATGTTGAAGCTGCCGATGAGGTTGACGGAGATCACTTTCTGGAAGAGATCCAGCGGGTGAGCGCCGTTCTTGCCGACGATCTTCGCCGCCGGGGCGATGCCGGCGCAGTTGACCAGGCCGAAGAGGGCGCCCAGTTCCTTGGCGGCGGCCACGGCGCGCTGGCCGTCGGTTTCCTGGGTGACGTCGCAGTGCACGTAGCGCTGGCCCAGCTCCTTGGCCAGCGCCTCGCCGGCCTCGTCCTGCACGTCGGCGATGACCACCTTGGCGCCGTTCTGCACCAGCATGCGCACGGTGCCTGCGCCCAGGCCGGAGGCGCCGCCGGTCACGATGAATACCTTGTTCGCGATTTCCATGTCTCTGCTACCCCATGAACTCGATGGATTGGACGCGGCGCGGGCGGCGCCGCGAAGAAAAGAAAAAGCCTCCGGGCCGCGGCCCGGAGGCCTCGGGCGCCGTCGGCGCGCGGTCAGCCCTGGACGGCCTCGAACAGCCGGTTCTTGATTTCTTCGACCGAGCCTACGCCCGAGATCTTGCGGTACTTGGGCGCCTCGGCGGGCTGGCTGGCGGCCCAGCCGGAGTAGTAGTCCACCAGCGGGCGGGTCTGCTCGCGGTAGACGGCCAGGCGGTTGCGCACGGTTTCTTCGCGGTCGTCGTCGCGCTGGATCAGCGGTTCGCCGGTGAGGTCGTCCTTGCCGTCCTGCTTGGGCGGATTGAAGCGCACGTGGTAGGTGCGGCCGCTGGGCTGGTGCACGCGGCGGCCGCTCATGCGCTCGATGATGTCGGCTTCGGGAACCTCGATTTCGACCACATAGTCCAGCTTCACGCCGGCGTGCTTGAGCGCGTCGGCCTGCGGGATGGTGCGCGGGAAACCGTCGAACAGATAGCCGTTGGCGCAGTCGGGCTGCTTGAGGCGGTCCTGGACCAGGCCGATGATGATCTCATCGGACACCAGGCCGCCCGCGTCCATGACCTTCTTGGCTTCCAGGCCCAGCGGCGTGCCGGCTTTCACGGCCGCGCGCAGCATGTCGCCGGTGGAGATCTGCGGAATGCCGAAGCGCTGGGTGAGAAACGCGGCCTGAGTGCCTTTGCCGGCGCCGGGAGGTCCGAGCAAGATGAGACGCATGAGTGCTCCTGAATGGGGTTTGTTTTTTGTGATCGGGGCGATTATGCCGCAATGCAGCAGCCTCTGCGGGCCGGCGCCATGCGAAATAACCCTTATAACCGATTGGAATACGCCCTGCGCGCGCGTTCGAGATCGGCCGGAGTATCTACCCCGGCGGCCGGAGGCGTATCGGCCAGGTATACGGAAATGGCGTGGCCGTGTTCCAGCGCGCGCAATTGCTCCAGCGCCTCGAAGCGTTCGAGCACGCCCTGGGGCAGGGAGGGAAAGCGCCGCAAGAAGGGCACGCGATAGGCATACAGCCCCACATGGTGCCAGGCGGGCAGGCCCTCGGCCAGCACGCGCACGCCGCGCGCCAGCGCGTCGCGCGCCCACGGTATCGGGGCCCGCGAGAAATACAGCGCGCGTCCGTCGGCCGCGCACACCACCTTGACCACGTTCGGATTGAAAAGCGCCTGGGCGTCGGCCAGCGGACAGGCGCAGGTGGCGATGTCGGCTCCGGGCGCCCCGCGTAGCTGGCGCGCCACCGCGTCGATAAGGGCGGGCTCGATCAGGGGTTCGTCGCCCTGCACGTTCACCACCAGCGCGTCGTCGGGCAGGCCCAGCAGGTCCACTGCCTCGGACAGCCGGTCGGTGCCGGTGGGATGGTCGGCGCGCGTCATGAAGCGGCCTCCAGGCCGTGGGCGTGCGCGGCCTCGCGCACGCGCTCGTCGTTCGTGGCGAATGCATACGCGCGTCGCGCCGGACCGCAGCGCCCGTTCGGCGGTGCGCACCACCATGGGCTTGCCGGCGATGTCGGCCAAGGGTTTGTCGGCAGGCGGGTGGACGCGGTGCGCGCGGATGAGGGCGATGAAGCTCACGATGCGGAGGTCAGGCCCGCGCGGGCGGGCAGGAAGTGGAGAGTCGCGTCATGCGGCGGCCGGCGTTTCGTCCAGCTCGCGGGCTTCGGATTCCAGCATGACGGGGATGCCGTCGCGCACGGGAAAGGCCAGGCGGTCGGCGCGGCAGATCAGCTCGCCGCGCTGGCGGTCGTGTTCGAGGCGGCCCTTGCACAGCGGGCAGACGAGAATGTCGAGGAGGCGGGATTCCATGACCGCGATTCTAGAACAGTTTCTTCCCTCCGGCGGCCCGGCGCAGCGGGGTCTTCCTGGCGTTTGGTCAACGATTGTCATGCTTTGGCATATTTGCGAGAAAATCCCGGGACGCATCATCGCTATGATCCTGCCTTCCCGAAAAAAGAAGGCTCACAATGGAAATCCTGCGTTTGGCGCTCCTGCTGGCGGTCCTGGGATGGTCGGCCATCAGTGTCGTGACTTATCTTTCGCGACGCAGCGGCAACAAGGGCGCGCTGCGCACGCTGCAGCAGCAAGCCAGCCCGTTGCGCCGGCTGACGGCGGAGGAAGCGGCGCTGGTCGAACCCTTCCTGGTCGATCCGCAGAAGCCGCGCAAGCGCTACCCGCTGCGCGACGACGGCGTCTACCGCCTGGCGGGCGAATTCATCCGCCACGGGCTGCAGACTGCGCAGGGCGGCACCGCCATGCACGACACGCTGGGCGGCATCGACGTGGTGCTGCCCTACGATGCGCGCGATTTCCTGGCCGAGAACAATCGGGCCGAGGTGGCGCTTACCGACAGGTTCGCCATCGTGGTGGCCCTCAATGACGGATTCACGCTGGCGCAAGGGCGCGAGCGCGAGCAGCGCCGCCGGAGGCAGAGCGACCAATGGCAGTCGGGCCGGACGGGCGCGATGCAGAACGTGAGCGATCCCGAGGACCTGCTGGCCGATTCGCCTCCCGGCGAACCTGCCGCGCAGGCGGCGCGGCGAGCTGGAGGACGCGATGCGCGTGGAAATCCTGGGCCAGCGCGACGAGACGCCGGCCGAGGTGGCGGCGCGCAGCGGGCCGGGGGCGGGCATCTGGCCGGCGCTCCTGTGGGCGCTGGCGTTCGGCGCGCTGGCCGCGCCACGCGGCGCCCCCGACCCCGCAGGCAAACCGAACGCCCCAGCTCGCGGCCGCGCGCAAGCAGATCGACGACATACGCAAGCACATTCCCGACGAAGCGGACGACGCGGACATGGTGGAGCAGCGCGGCAACGCGCTGGACATCCAGTCCAAGGCCCGATGCGGCCGCCGAGGCGCTGGCGCCCCCAGCTCGCCGCCGTAACAGCCAGGCTGAGCGAACTGGGCCCCGCGCCGGAGAACGGCAAGGAAGCGCCTGACGTGGCCGCGCAGCGCGCGCAGCTCGAAAAGACCAGCCGCGCGCTGGACGCCCAGATCAAGCTGGCCCGCCTGTTGTCGGTAGACGCCGCGCAAACCGCCGAACAGATTTCGGCGCAGCGCCGCAAGCTGTTCCAGGCCCGCCTGGGCGAGCGGCGCGACTCTTTCCTGGCCGGCCAGTTCTGGCAGGAATTCCACGAAGAGTTTCCGCGAGACCTGGAGCGTCTGGATTCGGTGGGCGAGGACCTGGCCAATGCCGCCAGGCAGACGCCGGCATGGGCCTGGCTGCTGGTGGGCGGGCTGATCGCGCTGACGCTCGCGGTGCGCGTGGGCATCGGCCGGCTGATGCTGCACCTGAACCGCCACGCGCGTGCCGCCAGGGCGTCTGCGGCGCTCCTTCCTGGCGATGGCGCAGGTGGCGCTGTCCACGGCCACGCCGGGACTGATCGCCCTGCTGCTCTACGTGGCGCTGGACTGGAATTCGCAATGGAACGACACCGCCAGCATCACGCTGACGGCCAACATGATCGCGATCGCCGCGTTCGGCGGTTATGCCGCGGGCCTGGGCAATGCGCTCATGTCGCCGCGACGCCGTCGTGGCGGCTGCCGCCGATTGGCGACGAGGTGGCGCGCCGGCTGCGCTGGGTGCCCAATGCCGTGGGCGTGCTGGTTGCGCTGACCTGGCTGGCCGAGCGGCTGCCGGTGCTGCTGAACGCCAGCCTCACCACGACCATTACGGTGACCGGCATCGTGGCGGTGCTCATCATGCTGACGCTGGCCGCTGCCCTGAACGCCGGCCGGCGGCTGCGGCTGAAGGCGCAGCGCGAAGACGGCGAGTCCGCGGTTCCGTTCTGGGTGTCGGCCTTGAACGTGGCGATCTGGACGGTGCTCGTCATCAGCCTGTGCAGCCTGCTCGCGGGCTATGTGGCTTTCGGCAGCTTCCTCACCAAGCAGGTGCTCTGGGTGCTGATGGTGCTGGGCACCGCCTATCTGCTTTCCGTGCTGATCGAGGACGGTTTCAGCACGCTGCTGGGCAGCGGGCAGTCCAGCGAGTCGGAAGGCCCCAGCCTGCGCGACCAGGCTGCCGTGCTGCTGTCCGGCCTGGGCCGGGTGGCGGTGGGGCTGCTCGCGCTCATGCTGCTGGTGGCGCCGTTCGGCGAAGGGCCGATGGACCTGCTGCAGCGTTTCGACCAGTTGCGCAAGGGCCTGGCCATTGGCGAAGCGCAGATCCGGCCGGGCGCGCTGCTGCAGGCGCTGCTGGTGCTGGCCGTGTCGCTGCTGAGCGTGAAAATGCTCAAGCGCTGGCTGCGCACCCGCTATCTGCCCACCACCGAACTCGACCCCGGCATGCAGCTGTCGGCCGCCACGCTCTTCGGCTATGCGGGTTTCGTGCTGGCCGTGGCGCTGGCGCTCTCGGCGGCGGGCATCGGGCTGGAGCGGGTGGCCTGGATCGCCAGCGCGCTGTCGGTGGGCATCGGTTTCGGCCTGCAGGCCGTGGTGCAGAACTTCGTGTCGGGCCTGATCCTGCTCGCCGAACGCCCGGTCAAGGTCGGCGACTGGGTGTCGCTCGGCGGCGTCGAAGGCGACATCCTGCGCATCAATGTGCGCGCCACGGAAATCCAGATGGGAGACCGTTCCACGGTGATCGTGCCCAACTCCGAATTCGTGACCAAGACCGTGCGCAACGTGACGCGGTCCAACCCGCTGGGGCTGGTGCAGCTGCGGCTGCCCATGCCGCTGGCCACCGACGCCGAGCAGGTCCGCGAACGGGTCCTGGACGTCTTCAAGACACACGAGGACGTGCTGGAGTCGCCAGCCCCGAACGTCTATCTGGAGGGCATCGAGAGCGGCCACCTGATTTTCAGCGCCAAGGGCTATGTCTCGTCGCCGCGCGCCACCTACGGCGTGCGCAGCGCCCTGCTCTTCAGCGTGCTCAAGCGCCTGCGCGACGACGGGCTGGAAATGGCCGCGCCGCCCGCCACGCTGCTGGCGCAGCCCTGTGCGCCGGCGCCAGCGCCTTGCTGCTGCGCGCGGCGAGGCTGCCCGCGCGCACCCTGCTGCCCACCGCCTTCCTGCCCAATGCCGGCAACCTGGGCCTGCCCATGTCGCAGCTGGCCTTCGGCGATGCCGGCATGTCGGTGGCGGTGGCGTTCTTTGCCGTGAACTCCTTCGTGATGCACACGCTTGCCGTGCGGCTGCTGCCGGGCGTGAACACGCGGGGCAGCTGGAAGAGCCCGGTGCTGCTGGCCTGCCTGGTGGCGGTGGGGCTGCGCGCCCTGCGCGTGCCCGTGCCGGACTGGGTCGTGGAGACGGCGCGCATGCTGGGCGCGGTGACGGTGCCGCTGATGCTGCTGAGCCTGGGCCACGCGCTGGCGCTGATCCCGTCCGGCGGGCTGCGCGACGGGGCGCGGGTGGCGGCGATCCGGCTGGGCACGGGCCTGCTGGCAGGGCTGCTGGTGGCCTGGATGCTGGACCTGGAGCCGGTGCTGGCGGGCGCGCTGACCCTGCAGATGGCCATGCCCTGCGCCGTGGTGAGCTATATGTACGCCCGCCGCTACACCGACCTGGGAGACACCGCCGCCAGCGCGGTGCTGGTGTCCACCGTGGTGTTCCTGGCCTTCGCGCCGCTGGCGCTGTGGTTCGCGCACGGCGCCTGAGGGCGGCCGTCCCGACCGGCGGCGCGCGGCCTTGGGGTTGACGCCTCCTAGCCGGCTCCCGCGAGGCGCCTCGTAGCTGCGCGAGCAGCGCGTCGGGCACGTCCAGGCCGTGCGCCAGGGCCTGTTCGCGCAGCTTGCGCCGGCGTTCGCCGGGCAGGCGCACGCCCTCGTCGGCCAGCATGGCCTCGACCAGTGTTTCCACCCGTTCCAGATAGGCTTCGTTGCCGGCCAGCGCGTCCGGGTCGATGGCCAGGAAGGCCTGGCCGAGTCTGGCGGGTCCGCCTTCGTCCACGAAGAACGATTCGTTCTCGAAGCCGAAGCGCGATCCGGTGAGCGCGCACACCAGCAATTCCACGATGAGGGCCAGCATGGCGCCTTTCACGCCGCCGGCCGGCAGCATGCTGCCGGCCAGGCCGGCCTTGGGATCGGTGGTGGGCCGGCCTTCGGCTGCAGGAACGGCAGGAAGTGGCGGCGGTTCACGTCGGCATAGCTGGTGGTGCGGATGAGATCCCACATCTGCTGCGGGCTCACTTTGCCGCCGTCGGCCGTCATGGCTTTCAGCCGGCTCTCGATTTCGGCATAGCGATCGGCCTGGCCCCACACGATGGCGAACAGATCGGTGGACGGATAGCCGCGCATGGGCTGGTTGTTCCAGTTGGCGATAAAGCCCTGGCGCGGGTTGTAGACCTGTGGATTGGTGGAGAAAGGCAGGATGCCGTCCCAGTCCATTTCACCCGTGCCGGGTACGGGCAGGCGCGGGTCGTGGCCGGGCTTGCGCCGCGGATAGAAGCCGGTGTGCGCGTAGCCGATGTTGCCGCGGTCGTCGGCGTAGTACCAGTTGATGGTGAGCGCGTGGCGCGCGGCTTGCCGCTTCCACTGCTCCCAGTTGCCCGACTGCGCCTTGCGCGTCCAGGCGATCAGCGATTGCAGTTCGTAGCCCTCCCAGGCGCGCGCCTTGGCGTAGGCCACGTGCCGGCTGTCGTCGAACTTCGCCACGATGCCGTGCGCCGTGCGGTACACGTCCATGAGCACCGGCTCGGCGCCCTTGACCGCGATGAGCTCGGTGCGCTTTTCCATGGTCTTCCACCGGCCGTTGTGCCAGTAGCGCGTGCGGTCGGCAGGGTCGAGCTTCTCGGCGTAGATGTCCACGTCGTCGCCGAAGCCGGCGGTGGAACCCCAGGTCACGTGCGCGTTGTGGCCGAACAGGATCGCGGGATAGGCGAAGGGCGTGTTGCCCGCCACGTCGAAGCCCGCGCCGTGCAGGCCGATGCCGTAGGTGTAGGCGGGATTCCACCAGCCGAACTGCGGGCCGTTGAGCAGGATGGAACGCGCGCCGCGCGCATGGTCGCGCCCCACGATCCACACATTGCTGGTGGTGGGAAAACCGGCGATGCCAGGCTGCCCCGATTGCGCGTATTGCGCCAGCACCAGCGCGCGCGCCAGGGCGCGGCGGCGCGTCCACCACGCCGCGCGTGCGCGCGTCGCGCGCCACCCGTTCGAGCATGGGCGGCACGCCGTCGTAACGCGGCAGCGCATACGACAGCCGGCGCGGCGGCTCGGCCGCGCCGGGCCGGTAGACGCCCTCTTCCTCGGCACGGTGGACGGCGCGCGGCTGTCGGTCAGCCAGCGAAGCTGGTTGAAGATCCGCATGCCTTCGTCCTCGCCATGGCGGTCCCTGAGGGCGGTGAGCAGCGCCAGGTTGTCGATTTCGCTATTGGCGTCCGAGAAGCGGTTGGCCATGGTGCCCACGAAGACCATGGCCACGTCGTAGGCGGTCCAGTCGGCAGGCGCGAATTGCAGGTCGTTGAACTCCTTGGGCATCAACCGGCCGGGCTCGGCGCGCACCGCGCGATCCAGGCGTTCATGCCGGCGGCGTAGCCGTCCAGGATCTGCCGGTCGGCCGGCGCCAGCGCGGCGAGCTGGCGCCGGATGCGCTCGGGCGAGAAATTGCCCCGAATGGACTTGTCGAAGGCCACCATCGAGGGGCCCAGCACTTCCGCGACCCGGCCCTGCGTGCTGCGGCGCGCCATCTCCATCTGGAACAGCCGGTCCTGGGCCACGGCGTACGCCAGTAGCCACTAGAACAGTCCATACACGGTGCCGGCGTAGACGTGGGGCATGCCGTACTCGTCGCGGCGGATCGTGACCCGGCCCTGCGCCAGGCCGGCGGGTGCGCGCGCCGATGCCGCCGGACC
>NZ_LHSJ01000175.1:0-8970 GCF_001270295.1 Achromobacter sp. DMS1
CGGGCCGGCCGCGGCGCCCGCGCCGGGCGGGCTTGTTTTATCGGCGGTTGCTCAGGAGGCCGGCAGCAGGGCCGGCTTGAGTATGCCGCGCAGTTCGGCGTAGGGCAGGGTGAGCTCGGGCTCGCCGTGCGAGTAGGGCGCGATGGAGTAGGCGTTGTACTTCACCACCATGCCCTCGCGGGTGAGCGCGAAGTTGTCGCTTTCCTGGAACGGCCACATCTTGTCGTAGGCGGCCGGGTCGCGCTGGGCGTCGGGATTCTGCGCCAGCCATTTGGCGTGCGCGCGCCGCAGGGCTTCGACATACTGCGGATGCCGGCCCGGGATGAGCGCCTCTTCCAGGCTCATGACCCGGCCCCGGCTGCGTTCCCAGTTCAGGTACTGGGTGGCCGGAATGCCGTGGGCCGCGCCGGTGATGAACTGCTCGGTATGCAGCTCGATGGCGATGATGTCGCCCACCGTGTCCTTGACGCGGGCCTTGAAATAGGTGGCGTCGCGCGCGCGCGCGACGGTCCAGAAATAGCGCGTATATTCCGACAGCGTGTCGTAGGGGCCGCGCCGGTTGGCGTCGGTGCCGGTCATGTAGGCCAGCACGTGATCCACCAGGGCAGTGAGTTTCGGAATGCCCGGAAACGCCACGCTGTCGATTTCGATGCGGGGGCAGTCGCCTTCGCAGCCCGGCTTGGCGCCCGACCATTCGATGCGCTGCACATCCAGGTCGCCCACGGATCGGGGCGTGGCGGCCGCGTCGGCGGGCGAAGCCAGGGTGATGTTGGCGGGCGGCGAGCTGCCGCAACCCGCCAGGGCGAGCAGCGTCGCGGCAAGCAGCAGGCGCGGCGCGCTGGCCGGCGAGCAGAGGGAACGCATCGGAAAACCTCCAGAAATCAAGGCACCGTCGCCGTCCATTCGACGGTGGAGAACTTCTCGTCGGCCTGGGCCTGGGCTTTGGCCAGCGTGCCGGCGCCGATCTCGCCCGGCGTCAGCCGGTGCATGCCCGCGAAGGTGTCGACCATGCGCTGGATGATGGTTTCGCGCGGCAGCCCGGTCTGGGTGCGCAGCGGATCCACCCGCTTCTTGGCGCTCGTAGTGCCCTTGTCCGACAGTTTCTCGCGCCCTATGCGCAAGACCTGCACCATTTTATCGGCGTCGATGTCATAAGACATGGTGACGTGGTGCAGCACCGCGCCGCCGCGGCGGGCCTGGGCCGCTCCGCCGATCTTGCCGGCCTCGGAAGCGATGTCGTTCAGGGGCTGGTACCACGCCTTGATGCCGAGATCCTTCAGCGCCTGCAGCACCCACGCGTCCAGGAATTCGTAGGACTCCTGGAAGCTCATGCCGTGCACCAGGGCTTGCGGCACGCTCAACGAATAAGTGATGGTGTTGCCCGGCTCCACGAACATGGCGCCGCCGCCGCTTACGCGGCGCACCACCGTGATGCCGTGGCGGCGCGCGCCCTCGGGGTCGACTTCGTTCTTGAGCGATTGGAAGCGGCCGATGACCACCGCGGGGGCGGCCCACTCCCAGATGCGCAGCGTGGGCGGGCGCAGCCCCGCGCCCACCTCGTCGGTGATCACAGCGTCCAGCGCCATGTGCAAGGCGGGCATCTGCGGGCCTTCGTGGATGAGCTGCCAGTCGTAGTCGTTCCAGTCGGTGCGCGTCATGCCAGCGCCCTCCGCAGGGCCACCGCGACAGCCTCGGCCGAGAAGCCGAACATTTCGGCCTCCGTGGGCAGGGACGACTGCACGGCCAGCGCCAGTTCGAGTTCGCCGGCGTCGGCCGGCATGCCGGTCAGGCCGCGGTTGATGGCGTCCAGGGCCTCGGGCGGCTCCAGGAAGAAATCGCCGCTGATGCGCACCTCGGCCAGGCGGCCGTCGCGCAGTTCCACGTCCGCGACGACGAGCTTGCCGCCGGGGACTTTGTATTCGCCATGCATGGGCGCTCCTTGGATCAAAGGTCGAGGCTGAGCTTCATGCCGTCGTGGGTGGCCTCGAAGCCCAGGCTTTCGTAAAAACGGCGCGCGTCGGGGCGGGCGCGGTCGGTCGTGAGCTGGACCAGGCCGCAGCCCTGGCGGCGGCACTGGCCGATGGCCCATTCGAACATGGCGCGGCCCAGCCCCTGGCCGCGCGCGCCGCGGCGATCCGCACGCTTTCGATCTGGCCGCGCCACATGCCTTGCCGCGACAGGCCGGGGATGAACGTCAGCTGCAGACAGCCCACCGGCTCGCCGCCGCGTTCGGCCACGGCCAGGAACTGGTTGGCGTCGTGTTCGATAGCCGCGAAAGCCGCAGTGTAGCGGGGGTTGGGAGGCAGCGCGGGGTCTTCGCGCGCGGACCCGAGCGCGTCGTCGGCCAGCATGGCGATGATGGCCGGCAGATCGCCGATGCGGGCGCGGCGGAACGTCAGCGGCGCAGCGGTCATGGCGGGCCTCAGCGCTGCGTGCTTTGCGCGGTCTGGCCAAACAGGATGCGGCGCGATTCCTCGTCGCTCACGGAGGGCGCGGTGTTGATGGTGTCGGCCAGCGCGTAGGCGCGCTGCGTGGCCGGCCGCGCGGCAATCGCCTCGAACCAGCGCCTGAGGTGGGGGAAGTCGTTCAGATCCTGGCCCTGGCGCTTGTGGGGCACGATCCAGGGGTAGGCCGCCATGTCGGCGATGGAGTACTCGCCCGCCACGAATTCGCGGTCGGCCAGGCGCTTGTCGAGCACGCCGTACAGCCGGTTGGTTTCCTTGACGTAGCGCTCCGTGGCGTAGGGAATGCGCTCGGGCGCGTACTGCGAGAAATGGTGGTTCTGGCCGGCCATGGGGCCCAGGCCGCCCATCTGCCAGAACAGCCATTGCAGCACGTCGGCGCGCCCGCGCAGATCCCGCGGCAGGAAGCGGCCGGTTTTCTCGGCCAGGTACAGCAGGATGGCGCCGGACTCGAACAGCGAGAGCGGGCCGCCGCCATCGGCGGGCGACTGGTCCACGATGGCGGGAATGCGGTTGTTGGGCGAGATCGCCAGGAATTCGGGCTTGAACTGGTCGCCCTTGCTGATGTTGACGGGGTGAATCTTGTAAGGCAGGCCGGTTTCTTCGAGGAACAGCGTGATCTTGTGGCCGTTGGGGGTGGTCCAGTAGTAGAGATCGATCATGGAGGCTTCCTGGATGGCGGAAACGGCGCCCGGCCCTTCGCGGGCCGGGCGGGCTGGCCGCCCATGATAGCGGCTCAGGCCGAGCGCGGCCCCGAATACCCGGGGCCGCGGCGCGGGTTTGCGCGTCTGGCGGCAATCCATCCTAAGCGCAGCCGCCGCCCGCGCCCAGCGCCCGCGCGCGCCGCGGCAGCCGCCAGCCCAGGCTCACGCCCGCGGCGGCCAGGAAGATCATCGCCACCCCGCCGACCTGCGCCAGGTTCATGCGGTGGCCGTACACCGCGAAATCCAGCACGATGGCGACGGCCGGGTAGATGAAGCTGAGCGCCGCCGTGGAGGTGGTGGGCAGCTTCTGGATGGCCGAGTACATCAGGATGTACATCAGGCAGGTGTGCACCAGCCCCAGCGCGACCAGGCAGGCCCATTGCGAGGGCGCGGCGGGCAGGGCGTGGAAGTCGGCCATGGGCAGCAGCATGGCCGCGCCCAGCGTCACCTGCGTCAGGGCCAGCACCTGCGGCGGGATGTGCTTGAGGTGCTTCACGATGACGGCCGCGGCGGCATAGAGCGCGGCGGCCCCCAGGCCCAGCATCAGGCCCGCCAGATAGCCCTGCGGCGCGCTCGATGCCCAGGGACGCAGCACCAGCAGCAGCCCGGCGAACGCCAGCACCGACCAGGCCAGCTTGCCGCGCGACGGGCGCTCGCCCAGCAGCAGCGCGCCCAGGCCGATGAGGAAGAACGGCTGGACGTTGTAGACGGCGGTGGACAGCGAGATGGAGGCCAGCCGGTAGGCCGAGAACAGCAGCACCCAGTTGAGCACCAGCGCGGCGCCGGCGGCCAGCGCCAGGCCCAGCGTGCGCGCGGTGTACAGCCCGGGCCGCAGCAGGCCGCGCGCCGCGCAATAGGCCGCCAGCGAGAGCGAGCCGAAGAGGCAGCGGAAGAACACCACGTTCCAGGCGCTCTGGCCGGATTCCAGCACGAAGACGCCCAGGGTGCCGGACAGGGTCATCGCGGCGGCCATCTGCCAGAGGCCGCCGCGTTCGGACGGGATAGGCATGTCGTTTCTCCTGGCCCGGCATGACCGGGCATTTCATGGAGAAATTATTCCAGGCGGATCCGGCCGGACATATGATGAGAAATCGAAGATTTCGACCAAATGCCTTTTTTGGAGGGATATTTATGCCGGAAAACCTTAGAAACGAAAATCCCGTCCTGGATGGTATCGACCGCCGGCTGGTGGAACTGCTGACGGCCAACGCGCGCACGACCACGGCCGATCTCGCGCGCCAGGTGGGCATGTCCGCGCCCAGCGTGGCCGACCGCTTGCGGCGGCTGGAGGAATCGGGCGTGATCCGGGGCTACACGCTGGACGTGGACCCGCAGGCGCTGGGCTACACGCTGGCGGCCATCGTGCGCATCCGGCCGCTGCCCGGCCAGCTCAAGCGGGTGGAAGGCCTGATCCGCGAGATCGAGGAATTCGTGGAGTGCGACAAGGTCACCGGCGACGACTGCTTCATCGCGCGCATGGCGCTGCGTTCTATCGGCCACCTGGACGGCATCCTGGACAGGCTGAGCGAACACGCCGAAACCAATACCGCCATCGTCAAGGACCACACCGTGCGGCGGCGCCTGCCGCCGCTGCGCTGAGCGCAAGCCGCCGCCGGCTCAGGGCGCGGGCGCGGCCAGGGCCTGGGCGATGTCGTCGCGCAGGCTGTCGGGCGCGTCGGTGGGCGCATAGCGCTTGATCACCTGGCCGTCGCGCCCCACCAGGAACTTGGTGAAGTTCCACTTGATGCCCTCGGTGCCGAACACGCCGGGCTGTTGCGACTTGAGCCAGCGGTACAGCGGGTGCGCCTGCTCGCCGTTGACCTCGATCTTGGCAAAGAGCGGAAACGTGATGTCGTACTGCGTGGTGCAGAAATTGCGGATCTCGGCTTCGTCGCCCGGCTCCTGGCGGCCGAACTGGTCGCACGGGAAGCCCAGCACGGTGAGGCCGTCTTCGCGGTACGAACGGTACAGATCTTCCAGGCCGGAGTACTGCGGCGTGAAACCGCACTTGGAGGCCACGTTCACCACCAGCAGCACGCGGCCGCGGTAGGTGTCGAGGGATTGTTCCGCGCCGTCGATGGTGCGGGCGGAGAAATCGTAGATCGTGCTCATGAGGCTCCTCGGGGCGTATCAGGCATCCGAGCGCGACGGCGTCAGCGCGGAGGATGGCGTAGGCAGTGTAGCGCCACGCCGGCCGTGGCGGCGCGTGCCCCAGGAGGCCAGCAGCAGCACGGCGGCCGTCATGGCCGCGGACAGCCACGGCAGCCCGGTCAGGGGCAGGCCGTGGCCCAGCGCCACGCTGCCCAGGCCGGCGCCGCAGGCATTGCCCAGATTGAACGCGCCCTGGTTGAGGGTGGAAGCCAGGTTGGGGGCGTCGGCCGCCTGGTCCACGATCAGCGTCTGCAGCAGGGGCACCACGGCAAAGCCCAGCACGCCCCAGACGAAGGTAACCGTCAGCATGGGCGCGAGCGCGTGCGACGCCCCGGGCAGCACGGCGAACACCGCCAGCAGCCCCGCGAAAACCCGGCGCAGCGAGGTTTCGAGGCTGCGATCGCCCAGCTTGCCGCCCAGGGTGCTGCCTACCGTGAGCGCCACCCCGAACAGCAGCAGCACGCCGGTGATGCCGCGCTCGGAAACGCCGGTTACTTCGCGCAGCAGCGGGGCGATGTAGGTCAGCACGCAGAAGAGGGCCGCCGACGCCAGCACGCTGGCGGCCAGCGGCCACAGCACGCGCACGTCTTTCAGCACCCGGAATTCGCGCAGGATGTTGCCGGGCTGCATGGGGATGCGGCCGGGAATCCAGGCCGCCAGGGCCGCGACGGCGGCCATGCCGATGCCGCTCACCACCCAGAACGTGGACCGCCAGCCGGCGGCCTGCCCGAGCGCGGTGCCCAGCGGCACGCCCAGCACGTTGGCCAGCGTGAGGCCGGTGAACATGAGGGCGATGGCGCTGGAGCGCTGATGGCGCGGCACCAGATCGGCCGCCACCACGGCCCCGATGCCGAAGAACGCGCCGTGGCAGAACGCCGTGAAGACGCGCGCGGCCATCAGCAGCCCGTAGCCGGGCGCCAGCGCACAGAGCAGGTTGCCCAGCACGAAGGTGCTGGCCAGCCCGATCAGCGTGGCCTTGCGCGGCAGGCGCGCCGTGACGATGGCCATGATGGGGGCGCCGATCACCACGCCCATGGCGTAGCCGGTGATCAGCAAGCCGGCGATGTCGATCGAGACGTGGAGGTCGGCCGCCACATTGGGCAGCAGGCCCATGATGACGAATTCGCTCGTGCCGATGCCGAAAGCGGCGGCGGCCAGCGCAATGAGGTGCAGGGGCATGGGAGAGGGCGCAGCGGGAGGCGCCGGCGAAAAAGACAGCGCGGCGCGAAGGAAAAAACGCCCGCCATTCTAGGGCAGGCGCGCAGGCGGCCCCCGCAAGCCCCTGCCGTCGACCAGGGTATACCCTGATGCCAGCCGGCTTACACCAGGCCCAGATCGGCCGGCGTCACCCCGGGAAACACCTGGGCGAGCCGCGAGCGGTCCAGCCCGTACAGCCGCGAGAACAGGCCGGCGAACACGGCGCGGTATTCGTTGAGCACCGGGTAATCGCGGTCCTGAAAGAGGGTGTCGCGGCGCACCGCCACCTGCCGGCCCGCGATGCGTCCGCCCCGCACCTGGCCTCCCAGCACCCAGTACACCGTGCCGTGGCCGTGGTCCGTGCCTTTGTTGCCATTCTCGCGGAAGGTGCGGCCGAATTCGCTGATGACGACCACGGTCGTCTGGTTCCAGGCCGCGCCCATGCCGTCTGCATAAGCGGCCAGCGCGCGGCCGAGCTGGCCCAGCCGGTTGGCGAGCAGCCCCGAGGCGGCGCCCTGGCCGACGTGGGTGTCCCAGCCGCCCACGTCCACGAAGCCCAGGTTGTAGCTGCCGCTCATGAAGCGCGCGATGCGCCGGGCCTCCTGCTCGAGCCTGTCGGCCGAAACCGCGTTGCCGTTGGCCGCCTGCATCTCGGCCTGCAGGTTTGCCTGCGCGGCGCTCATGATGCGCTGGCCCTCGCTGACCGACGCGGCCAGGTCGGTGCCCCGGTACATGGCGGCGATGGCGGCGCTGTCCTGCTCGCGCAGGCGCGACTTGCCGGCCGCGCCGCCGAGGTCGATATTGGGCACCCGGTCCGGGCCGCGGAAGATCTGCGGCACATCCGAGGTGAAGGCCGCCGGGCTGGCGCGCTGGCCGCCGAGCGCCACGGCCAGCCGGTTGAGGAAGCCCGAGCGGTAATCGCCATCGGCGCCCTTGGCCGCGCCCTGGCCCAGCTCGATCCGGTTCTGGGTGTCGAAATGGCTGCGGCTGGTGTCGTCGGTGCCCGCGAAAGGCACGAAGGCGAGCTGGCGCTTGCGGTAGAAGGGCAGCAGGCTTTCGGCCAGCGCCGGATGCAGGGCCCAGCCGTCGGCCAGCGGCAGCGCGGCCTGCGCGCCGGAGCCGGGCCGCGCGATGGCAATGTGCGGACGCGATTCGTAATAGAAATCGCTGTCCGCCGGCACCAGCAGGCTGGCGGCATCGTAGGCGCCCCGCATGAAAACGACGAGCAGCCGGTTGCGCCGGCGGCGGGCGCGGCATAGAGGCGCCGGCGCCCAGCGCGAGCGGAGCGGCGGCCAGGGTCTTGAGCAGTTGTCGGCGATCCATGAAAACTCCTCAGCGCCGCATGAATTCGGGCGAGGCCAGCAGGTAGGTGTTGGCGTCGCGAGGATTGCGGGCGCTTTCGATGGCCTGTCGCGTGGCGGACGAGAGCCCGGTGAACAGGCCGCTTCGCGCGTCGGCCTCGAGCAGGTCGGGCAGGCGGACGGGCTCGGGCGCTTCGTTCTTGTTCTTGCGGTAGAACGCGGCCGGCGCGGCGGCGATGGCGCGGGCGGCCTCGAAACGCGCCGTCATCTGGCCCGATCCCGACCAGTCCGATTGCGACAGCGGGTAGCCGTCGGGCGTGAGGCGCAGATTGAGCGGCTGGCCCAGGCGGCGCAGCAGCGCCAGCCCGGGCCGCGGGTTGACGATGGGCGGCAGGCCGGCATAGGCCAGGCGCAGCGACGAATACACATAATGCACCGGATCCTTGAAAACTCCCTTTTCGAGCGACTGCGCGAACTCGGGCGAGCGGAACAGCGCCTCCAGCGTGGCGGCGATGTCGCCGTCCGTTTCCTGGAAGCGGCGGGCCATGCGCGCGATGGCGGCGTCGGGCGGGGCATCGCCCATGAAGAACTGCGCCAGCTTGGCGCTGATATGCCGCGCGGTGGCGGGATGGCGGGCCAGCATGTCTACCGCCTGGTCCACTTCGGCCATGCCCGCGCCGGCGATCCGGCGTCCGAGAAAGCGCTTCTCGCCATAGTCGTGGCGGGCCGGGTTGAACAGGAACAGTCCGTCTTGGACCACTTGCGCGCGCAGCGCAGGCTTGACGCGGGGCGGCTCCCCGCTGGTGTTCACACCCAGGCCGGTGAGTATGCGCGCCAGTTCCTGCACGTCGGTCTGCGTGTAGCCTCCCTTGACGCCCAGCGTATGCAGCTCCATGAGCTCGCGCGCGTAGTTTTCGTTGATGTGCCCCGCGGTGTTGCGCGTGTTGTCCAGGTAGACCAGCATGGCCGGCGAGCGCAGCGTGGCGGCCAGCAGGTCGCGGAACTTGCCCAGCGCATGCGGGCGTATCGCGCGGTCTTCGTACTGGTCGATATAGGTGCCGATATCGCTCTTGTTGGCGTAGACGTTGAAATGGTTCATCCAGAACCAGGTCATCTGCTCCTGGAGCTGGTTGGGCGCATACACGGCGCGCAGCA
>NZ_LHSJ01000176.1:0-8760 GCF_001270295.1 Achromobacter sp. DMS1
CGTCGCGCCGCGCGGGGACGGCTCCGGCGTCACGCCGCCTGCGCGCGCGTCCAGTCGATCAGCGCGGCGGTCAGTTCGCGCAGATGCGTCTTGAGGCGGACGTAGTTTTCGCTGGGGCGCAGCGAGACTTCGTCCATGTAGAGCTTTCGGTTGATCTCGATCTGCAGGCTGTGGCGGCCTTCCTGGGGCCGGCCGAAGGCGCGGACCAGCTCGACGCCCTTGTACGGGTCGTTGACCGACACATCGTAGCCGCGCTCGCGCAGCCAGGCCGCGACGAACTCACGGAAGGCGGGGTCGCTGGTGCTGCCGTCGCGGTCGCCCAGCACGAAATCGGGGTGCACCAGGCCGGGGCGGTCGGTGGCATAGGCGCCGGCCACACTGGGCATGGAGTGGCAATTGATGTGCCAGACCTTGCCGAAGCGGGCATGCGCCGCGTCGAGCACGCGCGCCAGCGCCTCGTGATAGGGCTTCCAGCAGGCGTCGATGCGGTGGCGCACTTCATCGACCGTGAGCTTGCGGTCGTACAGCGGCGTGCCGTCGTCGAGCATGCGCCAGATCAGGCCCTTGCCCAGCCTGACCTTGGACGAGGCGTTCAGGGGCCCGGGCCACGGCTGGTCGAGCAGCAGTTCGTCGATTTCATCGGGGGCGCGGTTGGCGTCGATGTAGGCGCGCGGAAAGCCGGCGGCGATCAGCGGCACGCCGAGGTCCACGGCGTCGCCCCAGAGGTCGTCCACCCACGTGTCCTCGGCCGTGCGCAGCGCGCCGAAGTCGACCGCCGGCGCGAAGTCGGGGGGATAGGCCGTGCCGCTGTGCGGAGAGTCGAGCACGAGCGGGGCCGAAATGTCCGAATTCGGATATTGCTGCGGCAGGTCGAGCCGGTAGGACAAGGGTTGGGTAATACGCATAGGGGATAGGACGTTCGTTTATCGGAGGCCCCGCAGGCACGCCGCGAGGGCGGCGCGGCGGGGCCTTGGACCGCTCAGTCGATCTTCACGTTGGCTTCTTTGGCCACGCGCTTGTTCTTGGCGATCTCGGCGTCGATCTGGGCCTTGAACTCGGCGGGGCTGTTGGCGGCCGGGGTCGCGCCCATGCCGGCCAGGCGGGACACCACGTCGGATTCGGCGCTGACCTTCTTCACGGCGGCGTTCAGCTTGTCCACCACGGGCTGGGGCAGCTTGGCCGGGCCGACCAGGCCGAACCACGAGGCGTCATTGACGGCGGGCAGGCCGGCTTCGGCGAAGGTGGGCACGTCGGCAGGGCGGCGACGCGCTTGGGCGAGGCCACGGCCAGCGCGACCAGGCGGCCGGACTGCACGTGGGGCAGCGAGGAGGGCAGGTTGTCGTACATGACGTCGACCTGGCCGGCCAGGGCGTCGTTCAGCGCCGGGCCCACGCCGCGGTAGGGCACGTGCATGATGTTGGTGCCCGAGGCCATCTTGAAGAGCTCGCCCATCATGTGCGAAACCGAACCGTTGCCGGCCGACGCGTAGGTCAGCTTGCCGGGCTCGCTCTTGGCCAGCTTGACGAAGTCGGCCATGGTCTTGGCCGGAACTTTGGGGTTGACCGTCATGATGTTGGGCACGGCGGCCAGGTTCGAGATGGCGGTGAAGTCCTTCTCGGCGTCGAACGGCAGGTTCGGGTAGATGGCCGGGTTGATGCCGTGGGTGCTGACGGTGGCGATGCCCAGGGTGTAGCCGTCCGGGGCGCTGCTGGCCACGAACGCGCTGCCGATGGAGCCGCCGGCGCCGCCGCGGTTTTCCACCACCACGGTCTGGCCCAGCTCCTTGCCCAGCTTGTCGGCGAAGAGACGGCCGACGATGTCGGTCGTGCCGCCCGGCGGGAACGGGACGATCAGGCGGATCGGCTTGTTCGGGTAGGCGTCTTCGGCGTGGGCGATGCCGGAGGCGAAGGGAGCGGCGAGCGTCGCGGCGGCGACGCACAGGCCAAGGATTACATTACGGCGTTGCATGAATTCCCCTGTGAATTGGAAAGCGGATGCGCAAAGGCAGACGCACACCAGATGATTCTTTCTTGTGCACCGGGTTTGCGCAAACGAAAGTTTCTCCGTAAGCTATTACTTTTTTTCATGCCTGCGCCAGGAATGGAAGACGGTGAAGTTACATTTTTGTAACTTCATGCAATAAAAAAGCCTTTTCCGCGTTGCGGCATGCCCCTGCATCCATGCGGCGTTTCTGTCCCTCCCTCACCGATCTGCAGGCTTTCGAAGTGGCCGCGCGCCACAGCAGTTTTACCCGCGCCGCGCAGGAACTGTGCGTGACTCAAGGCGCGGTAAGCAAGCAGGTGAAACATCTCGAGGACTTCCTCGGGGTCGAACTATTCCTGCGCATCAGGCAAGGACTGGTGCTGACGGAGGCCGGCCGCAGCTATCTGGCCAAGATTCAGGCCGGCCTGGGCCAGATCGAGGCGGCCACGGTGGAGCTTATCGCGCACCAGGGGCGCGGCGGCACCCTGCATCTCACCTGTATGCCCACCTTCGGCGCGCGCTGGCTCATCCCGCGCCTGACGGCCTTCATGCGGCTGCGGCCCGACATCCACGTCGAATTCCTGCCGCACCGGCAGGGGTACGACTTCTCCACCCCCGAACTGGACGCGGCGGTGCGCTTCGGCGAGGGCATCTGGCCAGGCAGCGGCGCGGATTACATCGTGGGCCGGGAGATTCTTCCTGTTTGCAGTCCCAAGCTCATCCCGGGCGGCTGTACGTCCGCCGAGGCGCTGCTGGCCTATCCGCTGCTGCATCACACCTCCGCGCTCGAGGGCTGGCGCGACTGGTTCGAGCAGGCCGGCTGCGACACGCGCCGCAGCCTGGAAGGCGCGCGCTTCGACCAATACGCGCTGCTCTCGCAGGCCGCGGCCGCCGGTTTCGGAGTGGCGCTGATTCCGCGCTGCCTGATCGAGGACGAACTGCGCGACGGCAAGCTGGCCGTGGCGATCCAGCTCCCGATCCGCGCCCGCATGGGGTACTACCTCTGCTACCCGGAGCAAAAGGCCAACCTGCCCACCCTGCAGGCGTTCCGCTCCTGGCTCATGGAAGTCTCGCGCGCCGCCGAGCCGCAGCCCGCCCCGGACGAGGAAGCCCTGCAACACGCCCTAAAATAGCGCTCACCATGAATCACACATCCAGCAAGAAGGGCCGCGTCGTCGTGGGCATGTCCGGCGGCGTCGATTCTTCGGTCACCGCCTGGCTGCTCAAACAGCAGGGCTACGAGGTCGTCGGCCTCTTCATGAAGAACTGGGAAGACGACGACGATTCCGAATACTGCTCCACGCGCCAGGACCTGCTCGACGCGGCCAGCGTGGCCGACCGCATCGGCGTGGAGTTCGAGTTCGTCAACTTCGCCGCCGAATACAAGGACCGCGTGTTCGCGGAGTTCCTGCGCGAGTATTCGGCCGGCCGCACGCCCAACCCCGACGTGTTGTGCAACGCCGAGATCAAGTTCAAGGCGTTTCTGGACCACGCCATGGCGCTGGGCGCCGAGCGCATCGCCACGGGGCACTACGCCCGCGTGCGGGAAGTGCCGGCCGAGGGCGGCGGCTCGGAATTCCAGTTGCTCAAGGCGCTGGACGGCTCCAAGGACCAGAGCTATTTCCTGCACCGGCTGAATCAGGCGCAGCTGTCGCGCACGCTGTTTCCGCTGGGCGAGATCCACAAGACCGAGGTGCGCCGCATCGCGCACGAGATCGGCCTGCACAACGCCGCCAAGAAAGACTCCACCGGCATCTGCTTTATCGGCGAGCGCCCTTTCCGGGAGTTCCTCAACCGCTACCTGCCCACCGAGCCGGGGCCCATCCTTACGCCGGAAGGCCAGCAGGTGGGGCGCCATGAGGGTCTGTCCTTCTACACCCTGGGGCAGCGCAAGGGGCTGGGCGTGGGCGGCGTGAAGGGCCGCCAGCGCGAAGACGGCACGGCCGAGGCCTGGTACGTGGCGCGCAAGGACTTGCAGCGCAACGTGCTGTACGTGGTGCAGGGGCACGACCATCCCTGGCTGCTGTCGGGCAGCCTGCGCGCGCAGGACGCGAGCTGGGTGGCGGGCCGTCCCCCCGCCGAGGGCGCCTACGGCGCCAAGACGCGCTACCGGCAGGCCGATGCCGCCTGCCGGCTGCAGGATGCCGGCGCGCAGGGTTTCACGCTGGCCTTCGACCAGCCGCAATGGGCGGTCACGCCGGGGCAATCCGCCGTGCTGTACGACGGCGACGTCTGCCTGGGCGGCGGCATCATCGCGTGACGCCGGTCGCCGCGCGCGGCCGCATTTATGATTTCACATCGACGAGGAGAGGGGACTTGGACATCACCATGGTGTTGTGCCTGCTGGCGCTGGGGGCGGTAGTGGGTTTCGCGGCCGGGCTGCTCGGTATCGGGGGCGGCATGTTGCTGGTGCCGTTCCTGACCATGCTTTTCACGTGGCAGGGCATGTCGTCCGATCTGGTTGTGCACGCAGCCATCGCCACGTCCATGACGTCCATCCTCTTTACCTCGATTTCCAGCGTCCGGGCGCACCATCAGCGCGGCACCATACGCTGGGGCATCGTGGCGGCCATGGCGCCGGGCATCATCGTCGGCGGCCTGCTGTCGGGCGGCGCGGTGTTTGCCGCGCTCAACACGCTCTGGCTGTCGCTGTTCTTCGCGCTCTTCGTCGGTTATTCGGGCTGGAACATGCTGCGCAACAAGAAGCCCAAGCCCAGCCGCCAGATGCCGGGAGTGGTGGGCACCTCGGCGGCGGGCGCCGGCATCGGCTTCTTGTCGGGGCTGGTGGGCGCCGGCGGCGGCTTCCTGTCCGTGCCCTTCATGGTCTGGTGCAACGTGGCCCTGCACAATGCCGTGTCCACCTCCGCCGCCCTGGGTTTTCCCATCGCGCTGGCCAACAGCGTGGGGTATGTGGTGTCCGGCCTGTCCGAAGGCGCGTCGCAGCCCGGCATGATCGGGTTCATTTACTGGCCGGCGCTGGTGGCGCTGGTGTGCACCAGCGTGCTGACCGCGCCGCTGGGCGCGCGCATGGCGCACCGCCTGCCGGTGGCCACGCTCAAGCGGGTCTTCGCCTGCCTGCTGTTCGCGCTGGCGGCCTACATGCTGGTCAAGGCCTGGCAGACCTACGCGGCGGGCTGAGCCCCGCCGGCGCGAACGAAAACGCCGCCTGGAGGCGGCGTTTTCGCTGGGGCGCGAGGCGCGGGGAGCGCGCGTCCCTCAGGCCGTCCGGGGCACGGTGTCGATGAACGACTGGCGCTGCGAAAGCTTTTCGAACAGGCGGGTGAGGTTCTCGTGGCGGGAGCGCCAGCCGAGATCGGCGAAGCGCAGGTCGAGGTAGCCCAGGGCGCAGCCCACGGCGATATCGGCCAGGCTGTAGTTGATGCCCATGCAGTAGGCGTTTTCGCCCAGGCTCTTGTTCATGGCGTCGAGGCTGGCGTGGATCTTGCCGTACTGGCGGGCGATCCATTCGGGGCTGCGCTGCGACTCGGGACGCTGGTTTTCCTTGACGACCGTGACACAGGCGTCCAGCACGCCGTCGGCGATGGCCTCCCAGCACTTCACGGCCGCGCGGTCGCGGCCGGGCTGCGGAATGAGGCGGGCAACCGGGGACAGGGTGTCGAGATACTCGACGATGACGCGCGAATCGAACAGGGCTCCGCCGTCTTCCATGACCAGGCACGGCACCTTGCCCAGCGGGTTGTACGTTTGGATCTGCGTGTCGGCGGACCAGACGTTTTCGAGTTCGAGCCGGTAGTCCAGCTTTTTCTCGGCCATGACGATACGCACTTTGCGCACGTAAGGACTGGTAAGCGAGCCGATCAGTTTCATGGAGTCACAAGCGGAGTCGGAAAGCGGCCGAAGTATAGCAGGCTGCATGGCGGCCCCGCCGTCGCAAGCCTGCGGTTTAGCCAGTTTGCCACAATGTGGGGCCCCCCCGGATGATAAAATCGTCGGGTTTTCCCCGTCCGACGGCCTTTTCCCTCCAGACCCCCCTTCCAGACCCATGCAGATCGCCAACCAGCTCAGCCAACTCAACGCTCTTTCGCCACTGGATGGCCGCTACGCTTCCCGCGGCGACGCGCTGCGCGGCCTGCTGTCGGAGGCGGGCTTCATGGCGCACCGCGTCGAGGTCGAGGTGGCCTGGCTCATCGCGCTTTCCGACGCCGGCCTGCCCGAGCTGCCGCCCTTCACGGCGGCCGCCCGCAAGCACCTGCTCTCGCTGGTCCAGCATTTCTCCGAGGCCGACGCGGCCCGCATCAAGGAAATCGAGCGCGTCACGAACCACGACGTGAAAGCCGTGGAATACTGGCTCAAGGAAAAAGTGGCCGACGACGCCGAACTGGCCCGCGCCGCCGAGTTCATCCATTTCGCCTGCACCTCCGAAGACATCAACAATACCTCGCACGCGCTCATGCTGACGCGCGCGCGCGACCGGGTGCTGGTGCCGCGCCTGCGCGAAATCGCCGCCAAGCTCACCGAAATGGCCGCGGCGCATGCCGACCAGCCCATGCTGTCGCGCACCCACGGCCAGCCGGCCAGCCCCACCACCCTGGGCAAGGAGTTCGCCAACGTGGCCGCGCGCCTGGATCGCGCCATCGCGGCCGTGGCGGCCGTCGAGCCGCTGGCCAAGCTCAACGGCGCCACCGGCAACTACAACGCCCATCTCTCGGCCTATCCCGAGATCGACTGGCCCGCTTTCAGCCAGCGCGTGCTGGCCGGCCTGGGCCTGACGCAGAACCGCCACACCATCCAGATCGAGCCGCATGACTGGATGTCCGCGCTGTTCGACGCGGTGGCGCGCGCCAACATCATCATCCTGGACCTGGATCGCGATATCTGGGGCTACGTCTCGCTGGGCTACTTCAAGCAACGGCTCAAGGAAGGCGAGGTGGGCTCCTCCACCATGCCGCACAAGGTCAACCCCATCGACTTCGAAAACTCCGAAGGCAACCTGGGCCTGGCCAACGCGGTGCTGCGCCACCTGTCCGACAAGCTGCCGATCTCGCGCTGGCAGCGCGACCTCACCGATTCCACCGTGCTGCGCAACCTGGGCGTCGGCCTGGGCTATTGCCTCGTGGCCTGGGATGCGTGCCTGCGCGGCCTGGGCAAGCTGGAAGTCAATGCCGCGGCCATCGACGCCGACATCGACGCGTGCTGGGAAGTGCTGGCCGAGCCGGTGCAGACGGTCATGCGCCGCTATGGCCTGCCGCAGCCCTACGAGCAGCTCAAGGCGCTGACGCGCGGCAAGGGCATCACCGAAGAAGCCCTGCGCGAATTCATCGAAGGGCTGGAGCTGCCCGAAGAGCCCAAGGCGCGCCTGCTGGCCATGACGCCGCGTTCCTACATCGGCCTGGCCGCCGAGCTGGCGCGCGCGCTGTAATTTCCGCGCCGCGCTGCGGGGCGCGGCGTTTCCTCGCTCAGGGGCGCACGCCCTAGTCACACACGGGAGGTTTTCATGAAGAAGTTGTCCACGTTCGCGGCGCTTGCCTGTATGACCTTCGGGCCGCTGCTGGCGCAGCCGGCGGCCGCCCAGTTCGCCAAGCCCGAGGACGCCGTCAAGTACCGCGAGGCCGCGCTGACGCTCATGGCATCGCATTTCGGGCGCATGCAGCCGGTGGTCAAGGGCCAGGCGCCCTACGATGCCGCGCAGATCAAGGCGAACGTGGCGGTGCTGAAGACCCTGTCGACGCTGCCCTGGGCGGCCTTCGGCCCCGGCACCGAGGGCGGCGAGGCTCGCCCCGAGGTCTGGAGCGACGCCGAGGGCTTCAAGCAGAAGCAGCAGGCGTTCCATGACAACATGGCCAAGCTGTCGGCCGCCGCCGACGCCGGCGATCTCGGCAAGCTGCGCGCCGCGTTCGGCGACGTGGGAGCAAGCTGCAAGTCCTGCCACGACTCCTATCGCAAGAAGAAATAAGCCCGCCGGGCAAGCGAAAAGGAAAAGCCCTGGGCGGCGAACCGGCCCAGGGCTTTCTTTTGTGTGTCGATGGTCGCCGCGGCTTGCGGGAACGCTGCTTACGAGAACGACATGCCGGCCACGACTTCCAGCGAGCGTATCCACGCCACCAGCGCCCAGACACAGGCGCCGAGCAGCAGCGCGCGCAGCCACACCGCGGGCCCGTCGTCGGCGGGCGGGGTGCCGGCGGGCAGGTCGCGCGGATCGGCGTTGCCGGTGATCATGGGGCCCACGATGCGCTTGCGGCGCACCAGGGCATACCACGCGATGGCCAGCAGGTGCAGGGCGACCAGGGCGATGATGATCCACTCGTTGAGCTTGTGCCAGGAGGTGAGGGCGCCCGCCACGGATTCGCTCACGTATCCATACAGCGGCCCCTGCGTCATGATGTCGTCGGTGGCGAACAGGCCGCTGGCCGCCTGCAGGCCGACGACCAGCAGCAGCGCCAGGACGGACAGCGCGCCCAGCGGATTGTGGCCGGCGGGCGCGGCGGCGCCCCTGAGGTAGGCGGCCACGGCCGAGGGCCCGCGCACGAATTGCGAGAAACGGGCATAGCGCGGCCCGATGAAGCCCCAGGCCAGCCGGAAGATCACCAGGCCCAGCGCCGCGCAGCCGAAGCGCACGTGCCAGTCCATATAGAGCCCGCCCAGCTTGACGCTGACGAAGGCGCCGATCACGCAGAAGGCGAACGTCCAGTGGAAAAGGCGGGTCGGGAGGTCCCAGATGCGGATTGCGAGCCTGTTGTTTTGCATGCGGATTCCGTTGCGAGCCAGATTGCCGCCGATGAATTTAGCACGGGCCACGCGCGGSCGGCCTGGCTGCGG
>NZ_LHSJ01000177.1:0-8696 GCF_001270295.1 Achromobacter sp. DMS1
GCCCTGCCCACCGCCTCGGCCGCCTACGTGCTGCGCGATGCGCATGGGCGGCGACGGCCGGATGGTGGCGGTGCTGATCTCGCTGGGAACCCTGTTCTCGGCGCTGACCATTCCGCTCTGGCTGCTGGCGGCGGCCGCCTGAACGCCCCCGCCGCCCGGAACGCCCTCAGCCCGGCTTGCGGGCGTTGGTCATGTCGGCCGGCACGACCCACTGCGCGAATTCCGCCTCGGTCAGGAAGCCCAGCGCCAGCGCCGACTCCTTGAGCGACAGGCCTTCCTTGTGCGCCTTCTTGGCGATCTGCGCGGCCTTGTCGTAGCCGATGTGCGGGTTGAGCGCCGTCACGAGCATGAGCGAGCGGTCCACCAGCTCGGCGATGCGCTCGCGGTTGGGCTGGATGCCGGCCGCGCAGTGTTGGTTGAAGCTGGCCATGCCGTCGGTCAGCAGGCGCGCCGATTGCAGGAAGTTGTGGATGATGAGCGGCTTGTAGACGTTGAGCTCGAAGTTGCCGCTGGCGCCGCCGATGTTGATGGCCACGTCGTTGCCCATGACCTGCGCGGCCAGCATGGTGATGGCCTCGCACTGCGTGGGATTGACCTTGCCCGGCATGATGGAGCTGCCCGGCTCGTTCTCGGGAATGCTGATCTCGCCCAGGCCCGAGCGCGGGCCGCTGGCGAGCCAGCGCACGTCATTGGCGATTTTCATGAGTCCGGCGGCCAGCGACTTGAGCGCGCCGTGCGCGAACAGCAGGCCCTCGTGCGAAGCCAGCGCCTGGAACTTGTTGGGCGCCGAGACGAAGGCAGTCTCGGTGCTGTGCGCGAGTTCGGCCGCCACCTTGGCGCTGAACTGCGGATGGGCGTTCAGACCCGTGCCCACGGCGGTGCCGCCGATGGCGAGCTGGTGCAGGCCCGGCAGGGTGGCGCGGATCTGCTGCTCGGCCAGGTCGAGCTGCGCCACGTAGCCGGAGATCTCCTGGCCCAGCGTCAGCGGCGTGGCGTCCTGCAGGTGCGTGCGGCCGATCTTGACGATGTCGTAGAATTCGGCGCTCTTGGCCGCCAGCGTGGCGCGCAGCGCCTTCAGGGCCGGCAGCAGGTGGTGCTCGACCTGCACGGCGGCGGCCACGTGCATGGCGGTGGGGAAGGTATCGTTGGAAGACTGCCCGCGGTTGACGTGGTCGTTCGGATGGACCTTGCGGGCCTCGCCGCGCTCGCCACCCAGCAGTTCCGAGGCGCGGTTGGCCAGCACCTCGTTCATATTCATGTTGCTCTGCGTGCCCGACCCGGTCTGCCAGACCGACAGCGGAAACTCGTCCGGCCACTTGCCGGCGATGACCTCGTCGGCCGCCTTCACGATGGCGTCGGCGATCTTGGGGTCGAGCTCGCCCAGTTCGGCATTCACCTTGGCGGCGGCGCGCTTGAGCCGCGCCATCGCCTCCACCAGCGGAGCCGGCATCTTCTCGGTGGAAATGGCGAAAAAGTGCAGCGAACGCTGGGTCTGGGCGCCCCACAGGTGATCCTGCGGGACCTCGATGGGACCGAAAGTATCTTTTTCGATGCGGGTCTTCATGCGCGTGCGGCTCCGTAACGGCGGCCGGCCGGATGCGCAGCGCGCCCGGTGCGGCAGCTTATTGAGAATAACAATCAATCATAGATTAGCAGAAACCCGCATTCCTATAATGGCGTACGCCGATCGCGTCCGGCCGGGCCTCGTGCCTGTCTCGCTTTCTCTTTTACCACTCGCCCCGCGCCATGTCCGCTCCCTTACGCAGCGCCACCCTGCACCTGCCCGATGAAACCGCCACCGAGGATCTCGCCCGGCGGCTTGCCCCCCTGGTCAGCGGCCAGCACGGCCCCGCCGGGGGACACATCCACCTCCGGGGCGACCTCGGCGCGGGAAAAACCGCCTTTACACGGGCGTTGTTGCGTGCTTGCGGCATTGCGGGCCGGATCAAGAGTCCGAGCTACGCGCTGCTTGAATCCTATAAAGTTTCTAACTTATACTTCTATCACTTTGATTTTTATAGATTTAGTGATTCGCGCGAATGGCTGGACGCAGGATTCCGGGATTTGCTGCGTGACGACGCAGTCGTTTTGATCGAATGGCCGGAACGGGCCGAGGGCCTCTTGCCCCCTCCCGACCTGCTGATTTCCCTGGCCTATGCGGGCCAGGGACGCGACGCCACCCTCAGCGCGTACACTCCCCGAGGACAAACATGGTTGAACGCGATTGTCCCCCCGCCCCTGGCGCGCCCTCCCTTCGGAAGGCGCCACCCGGCGCCGCCTGATCAGCGTCGCCGCCACGCTGCTCGTCCTCCCCGTCATCCCCCGGCTGGCCCAGGCCGCCACCATCCTGGCCGTGCGCACCTGGCCGGCCGACGAGTACACCCGGGTCACGCTCGAACTGGACAGCGAGCTCAAGGCCGAGCACTTCACGCTCGAGAACCCCCACCGGCTGGTGGTGGACATCGAGGGACTGACCCTCAGCCCCGCGCTCAACGACCTGGTTTCCAAGGTCCGCCCCGACGATCCCTACATCCAGAGCCTGCGCGTGGCGCAGAACCGGCCCAACGTCGTGCGCATGGTGTTCGACCTGAAGCAGGCGGTGGCGCCGCAGGTGTTCACCCTGAAGCCGGTGGCCGACTACCAGTACCGCCTGGTGCTGGATCTCTATCCCAAGATCGCGCAAGACCCGCTGGTGGCCATCCTCAACAAGCAGAGCGGCCCCGACGTGGACGATCCGCTGGCGCGCATCCTCGAAGACATCCAGCGCAATCCGGTCACCCGGCAGGACGCGCCCGAGCCGCCGCTGGCGCGGGGCCAGCAGCCCGCGCCGGCGCTGCCCACGCCGCCCAAGCCCTCGGCCCCGTCCACGGCGGGCCGCAAGCGCCGCATGCTGACCATCGCGCTCGATCCCGGCCACGGCGGCGAAGACCCGGGCGCCATCGGCAACAGCGGCCTGCGCGAGAAAGACGTGGTGCTGCGCATCGCGCGGCGGCTGAAAAGCCTCATCGACAGCCAGCCCGACATGCGGGCCTATCTGACGCGCGACGACGACTACTTCGTGCCGCTGCACGTGCGCGTGCAGAAGGCCAGGCGCGTGCGGGCGGATCTTTTCATTTCCATCCACGCGGACGCGTGGATCAAGCCCTCGGCCAACGGCTCGTCGGTGTTCGCGCTGTCGCAGCGGGGCGCCTCCAGCGCGCAGGCGCGCTGGATGGCCGACAAGGAAAACGCGGCCGACCTGATCGGCGGCGTGAACCTCGGCAGCCACGACCGCCAGGTCGCCAAGGTGCTGCTGGACCTCTCCACCACCGCGCAGATCAACGATTCGCTCAAGGTGGGCAGCGCCTTCCTGGACGAAATCAAGAAGATCAACCGCCTGCACAAGAACAGCGTGGAGCAGGCCGGTTTCGCGGTGCTCAAGGCGCCGGACATTCCTTCCATCCTGGTGGAAACCGCCTTCATCAGCAATCCGCAGGAAGAGGCGCTGCTGCGCAGCACCTCTCACCAGGAGAAGCTGGCCCAGGCCATGATGACGGGCATCCAGCGGTACTTCACCGCCAATCCGCCGCTGGCGCGGATCGCCGACGCCGCGGGTTGAGCCCGCGGCCCAGCGCGCCTGGCCGGTCAGGCGCGCCGGGCGCCGCGCAGCAGCTTGACCATCCCCGCCAGCGCCACCGGCACGATGGCCGCGGCCAGGCCGATGAGCACGATGGTGTTCAGGTGCTCGCGCACCAGCGGGATGTTGCCGAAGAAATAGCCGGCCGCCACCAGGCCCGCCACCCACAGCACCGCGCCGCCGATATTGAAAAGCTGGAACCGCCCCAGCGGCATTTCGGCCACGCCGGCCACGAACGGCGCGAAGGTGCGCACCACCGGAATGAAGCGCGACATGACGATGGTCTTGCCGCCGTGCTTTTCATAGAAGGCATGCGTGCGCATGAGCGCCTTGCGGTCGAGGAAGCGCAGGTTCATGGAGAACACCCGCGGCCCGATGTACCGGCCGATGGCGTAGTTCACCGAATTGCCGGTAACCGCGGCCACGATGAGCAGCACGCTCAGCAGGACGGGGTCCAGGCTGCCGGAGGCGCCGAACGCGCCTGCGATGAAGAGCAGCGAATCGCCCGGCAGGAACGGCAGCACCACCAGCCCGGTTTCCGCGAACACGATCAGGAACAGCACCAGGTACACCCACACGCCGTACTGCTGGACCCACACGCCCAGCGTCTGGTCGATGTGGAGCACCATATTGAAGAATTCGAGCATTCGCGCAACCTGTGAATAGGGGACATTCGTCCGCGACTATAGCCCACCATGGCGGGAGGCTAAAATCGTCCACATAGTCCTTCCGCCTGTCCGCCTCATGACCGAACGCCGCTCCATTCTCGCGCTCCCCGACCTGCTGATCAGCCAGATCGCCGCCGGCGAAGTCATCGAGCGGCCCGCTTCCGTGCTCAAGGAAATCCTCGAGAACGCCATCGACGCGGGCGCGCGCGCCATCGAGGTGCGGCTGGAAGGCGGCGGCGGGGCGTGCTGGCGCTGCCTTCTCCAGGGCGGGGGAACACGCCTTAGCCTGGCCGCCCGCTTTCAGAAAAATCACGTTTCCGCGTCCATCGCGTCCCATACCGCCGCCCATGCCGCTTTCTTACTTTCCCGCAGGCGGCCGGCCCGCCGCCGCCTTTCCGGCGGCATGCGCCGCCGGTCCGCGCAACCCATGCGGAGAAAAGCGGGAATGTTCAAACTGCGTTATGCGCTCAAGCGGGCGCTGTTCAAATTGTCGCCGGCGTTGGCCGAACGTTGCGATATCGATTTCCGGCTGCGCGCCCCGAATCGCGATTTCCTCGAGCAGCAGATCTTCGGCCGCCTCAACGAGCTGGCGCGCGAGCTGCCCGACGGGCTGCGGTGCCTGTTCGTGGGCCTGGACAAGCACAACTGGCACTATCCGCGCCTGCTGCCCTGGGTGGATTTCCACACGCTGGATTGCAACCCGCACATGGCCGTGTACGGTCGCGCGGGCAGGCATTGGGTGGGCAGCGCACTGGAGATGTCCGCGCATTACGGCAGGGCGGCGTTCGATGCGCTGATCGCCAACGGGATCATCGGTTTCGGCATCGATACCGAGGCGGATTTCCTGCGCCTGCTGGACGAGTGCCACGCGGTGCTCAAGCCTGGCGGCCTGCTGGTGCTGGGCTACAACGACTTTCCCGAACGGTTCGGGTTCCCGGTGGACCCGCTGGCGGGCGGCCTGTTCGAGGAAGCGCCGCCGGGCATCGCGGGCGTGCAAGGGGCGCGGCATCCGGTCGATGATTCTTTCCGCCACTTGTACGTGTTCTTGAGGCGGCGTCCGGGCTGAGGCGGGCGGTTCAGGCGGTTTCGGGCGGGGCGGCCGAGGCGCCTGGATGCCGTGGCGGGCCAGGGCGCCGGCCACGAAGCCCGTGCGTTTCATGTCCTCGACGAAGGCGGCCAGCCACGCGGCGGCCCGGCCGCCGCGGCGCTTGGGCAGGCCCATGGCCTGGCGGATCAGCATGAAATGGCCGTCCAGCAGGCGCAGCCCGCCCAGGCGGCGGGCGTCGGCTTCCAGTTGCTGCCGCACGCCGGCGGCGACTTCCATGTTTTCGCCCAGGAAGGTGTCCACCACGGCCGGCGAGGAGGGCGCGCGGAAGATTTCCGCCTGCTTGATTTCGCGGGTGAGGTACAGGTCGTAGGCGCTGCCCTTGCCGACCACGATGCGCTGGCCGGCGCGGTCCACGTCTTCCATGCGGGCGATGGGGGAGTCCTGGCGCACCAGGTAGGCGCCTTCGATGATGACGTAGGGCGCGGTGAAGGCGATCTGCTCGCCGCGTTTGGGGTCGATGGCGAAGAAGCCCACGTCGGCCTGCCCGGCGGCGACGGCGTTGACCGAGTCGCCGGCGGTCTTGAATACCGCCAGTTCCAGTTCCAGGCCCAGGCGCCGGGCGAGTTCGCCGGCGAGGTCCACCGACACGCCGCGAGGCTGGCCGGTGGCCGGATCGGTGCCGGCGAGTATGGGATTGCCCAGGTTGATGGAAGCGCGCAGGGCGCCGGTGGGGGCGAAGGCGGCAAGCAGGTCGAATCGGGCGTCATGGCTGCGGCAGCGGCGGAAGGAAGTCGGAGACGCCCAAGCATAGCGGCTCGCCGCGGCGGCCGCTACGGAACTTTGCGCAGCACGTAATGCGGCGCGAGCGCTCCGGTGGGACGGGTGCCGTCGCGGTACAGCAGGGTGACCTGGTTTTCGCCGACGAAATAGCGCTGGCTGTCTCCGGCCGCGTCCAGGCGGATGGTGCCGCCGTCCGATTCCCAGTTGAAGGTGCCGGTGACGGTTTCGGGCCGGGGTTCGCGGTCCAGGTACTGGGTCTGCTTTTCGTAGCGGCCGTCCTGCATCAGCGTGAGCCGCACGCGGATGCCGGGCAGTCGGCGCAGGGCAGGGTGCCTTCGTAGCTGCCCTGCCAGTCCGCGGCGTCGCCGCGAGGTGTGGCGGTCGGCGGGCGTGGCGCGGGCGTCCGGCGGCTGCGTGGGGGCGCAGCCGGCGATCAGGACAAGGCTCAGGGCGCAGGTCAAGGCGGTTTTCGGCATCATGGCGAGCTCCTGTTGGCAAAACGCCGTTCACGATACGGAGTTGGGCGCGGGGGAGCTGAAACCGAATGTAAAGCCGTGCCGCGCGCGGCTGCGCTACGCTATGCCCCCGGCCTTGCGGGCCGCGCATGGAGTCTCTCTCATGAGCGCATCGAATCGCAAAGCGCATCATTACCGCGTCGCCGTCCGGTGGACCGGCAACACGGGAGCGGGCACGGCTTCCTACGGAGCCTATTCCCGCAACCATGAGATCCGGGCGCCGGGCAAGCCGGCGATACCGGGCTCGTCCGATCCGGCTTTTCGCGGCGACCCCGCGCGCTGGAATCCGGAAGAACTGCTGGCGGCGTCGCTGTCGGCCTGCCACAAGCTCTGGTACCTGCACCTGTGCGCGCAGGCCGGCATCGTGGTGGAGTCGTACCAGGACGAGGCCGAGGGCGTCATGACCGAAAACGCGGAGGGCGGGGGCGCGTTCGCCAGCGTGACGCTGCGGCCGGACGTGCGCATCCGCCAGGGCGACGATGCGGCGCTGGCCGCCGCGTTGCACGAGCGCGCGCATCATCTGTGCTTCATCGCGAACTCGGTGAATTTTCCGGTGCGCTGCGAGCCGCGCATCTCGCAGGCGGGCTGAGACGGGCGCCGCTTCGGGGAGGACGCTTTCCGGCGGCCACGCGCGCGATGGCGTAGACTGGCCGTCTTCCTTCTCTTTCGCGCCGCTGCCGCTACGCCCGTCATGGATCCCGAACTGCTCAATCTGCTGGTCACCCGCAGCATGCCTTTCGGCAAGTACGAAGGGCGGCTGATCGCGGACTTGCCGGGCCCGTACCTGGCCTGGTTCGCCCGCAAGGGGTTTCCGCCGGGCGAGCTGGGACGGCTGCTGGCGCTCATGCACGAGCTCGACCACAACGGTCTGCGGGGCCTGCTCGCCCCGCTGCGCACCTCCGCGCCCGAGCGGCACGGCCGGGGCGGCCCAGGCTGAGGCGCCCCGCAGCCTTCGGGAAACCGGGAGAAACAAATCCGTTCTTCCATGTATCGTCTTGGCACCGCCAGCGCGCGGACGGGGCGATACGATAGGCCGGCACGCGCGGACCCTGGACCCGGTTTCGATTCCGGCTCCGCGCATCGAACCGAGGCCGTTATGAAGAAATCCCTCTGCAAATCCCTCATCGCGTCCGCCGCGCTGTGCGCGGCTGGACTGGCGCAGGCGCAGAACGCCGCGCCGCCCGCCACCCAGGAATACCAGTATCCCAGCACGCGCTCGCCCGACGGCAGCCAGTCGCCGCCGTCCACCTTGCGCATTACCGTGACGCCCGGGGCGGGTTCGGCGCCCGCGCCTGTGCGCGACACGCCCGAAAGCCTGGCGGAGTATCAGCGCTGCCGCGAGGTGTCGGACCGGGCCGCGGTGTCCAACGCGCAGATGCAGGCGGGCGTGGCCCAGTGCCTGCAGGCATTGCAGCAGCGCCGCCAGCAGCAATAAGGGGCCGCTCGGCGGCGCGCTTGTGGCCGCGGCGGAGGGTGGTAATAATATTCACTTTCATTTACCTGCCCGATGCTTCCCGTCGTGAACGCCGCCCGCCTCCAGCCCGACTGGACCGTATCGTCCGCCGCGCCCGTACTGTCGCTGGCGGGCGGCACGTTGCGCGCCACGGATGGCCGGCCCGTGACCGAGGCGCTGGAGCCGGGGCTGAAGGTGGTGCTGGTGCTCGACGGCGAATTGCGCTATCAGGTGCGCGGCGGCCCCGCGGCCCAGGTCAGCGGGCCTTTGCTGCACGTGAGCCTGTGCCGCGATTCGCTGTCCATGGATCATGAGTTCGACGCCCGCGGCGCGCTGCGCTTCGTGGTCCCTGCGCACGCCCCTGGCGCAGCTGCGCCAGGGCTTTGCGCTGGAGCCGGACGAGACAGCCGGGTGGCTGCGCGCGCCGGGCCAGGCGCTGCGCGCGCCGGGCCAGGCGCGGCCGTATGCCGAGACCAATCTGGAGGTGGGCCGCGCCATGCAGGCGCTGGGCCACCAGATGCTGGCCTGCCCGGCGCAGGGGGCCATCCGCCGCATGTACCTGACGGGCAAGGCGCTGGAGCTGGCGGCGCAGGCGTTCATGGCGCTGCGCGGCGAA
>NZ_LHSJ01000178.1:0-8680 GCF_001270295.1 Achromobacter sp. DMS1
CTGAGGTTGCCCGGGCAGCGCCAAGGCGCTTGCGGGGCATATGGATATGCGGGCGGGGCGCTGGCCGCGCGCGGCGGGGCTGCCTACAATCGGGCATTCCGCCGGCGCCTCGCGCGCTTCGATAATCACGACAGGAGACTCGCATGCCCGACGCCCCGAACCCCCAATGGCGCCTGGAAACCATCGCCGTGCATGGCGGCTACCGCCCCGATCCCACCACGCGCGCGGTCGCGGTGCCGATCTACCAGACGGTGGCCTATGCGTTCGACGATACCCAGCACGGCGCGGACCTGTTCGACCTGAAGGTGCCGGGCAACATCTACACCCGCATCATGAACCCCACCACCGACGTGCTGGAGCAGCGCGTGGCGGCGCTGGAGGGCGGGGTGGCCGCGCTGGCGCTGGCCTCGGGGCAGGCCGCGGTCACTTATGCCATCCAGACCATCGCCGAGGCGGGCGACAACATCGTGTCCGCCAGCACGCTGTATGGCGGCACCTACAACCTGTTCGCGCACACGCTGCCGCAGTACGGGGTGCGGGCCCGCTTCGCCGACCCGCGCGATCTCTCCACCTTCGAGTCGCAGATCGACAGCCGCACCAAGGCCATCTTCGCGGAGTCGGTGGGCAATCCGCTGGGCAACATCACCGACATCGGCGCGCTGGCCGACATCGCGCACCGCCATGGGCTGCCCCTCATCGTGGACAACACCGTGCCGTCGCCATACCTGCTGCGTCCCATCGAGCATGGCGCGGACATCGTGGTGCATTCGCTCACCAAGTACCTGGGCGGGCACGGCACCAGCCTGGGCGGCGCCATCGTCGATTCGGGCAAGTTTCCCTGGGCCGAGCACAAGGAGCGCTACAAGCGCCTCAACGAGCCCGACGTGAGCTACCACGGCGTGGTCTACACGGAAGCCTTCGGTCCGGCGGCCTATATCGGCCGCGCGCGCGTGGTGCCGCTGCGCAACATGGGCGCGGCGATCTCGCCCTTCAATGCCTTCCAGATCCTGCAGGGCATCGAGACGCTGGCGCTGCGCGTGGACCGCATCGTGGAAAACGCCCTCGCGGTCGCGCGATTCCTGCGCGCGCATCCCAAAGTGGAGTGGGTCAACTACGCGGGCCTGCCCGACCACGCCGACCACGCGCTGGCGCAGCGTTACCTGGGCGGCAAGGCCCCGGGGCTGTTCACGTTCGGCGTGAAGGGCGGCCGCGAGGCCGGGGCGCGTTTCCAGGACGCGCTGCAGCTCTTCACGCGGCTGGTGAACATCGGCGACGCCAAGTCGCTGGCCACGCATCCGGCCTCCACCACCCACCGCCAGCTCAACCCCGAGGAGCTGCGCAAGGCGGGCGTGAGCGAGGAAATGGTGCGTCTGTCCATCGGCATCGAGCACATCGACGACCTCATCGCCGACCTGGACCAGGCGCTGGCGCGCGCCTGAGCGGCGTGCGCGCCGGCTGGGGCCCGTGGACAGGCAATGAAATCGCCCCCCTGAAGATTTTGCACATGGCATCTGATGCCGATGCCGATGGCGGCCAGGGCCGGGAACGCCGGTCCTGGCCGTTCGTGTCGGGCTTTCATTTTTTCCCGCCCCTCCGCCAGACTCCTGCGCCGGGCGCCGCGACGCTGCGTTCAGGGTTGAGGCGTCCTAATCGGCGGGGCAGACCATGGCGCGCAGGCTGCGCTGGACGGGGTCGCGCGCCACGGGCGCGTTGCGCACGGTGTTCACCGGTATGGATTCGACCAGCGCGCCGGTGGCGTTGCCGCCGGCATGGTGCAGCCGCCGCATGACGGTGTAGGTGTTGTCGGTGCAGTTGATGGTGACGGCCTGGGTGACCGAGCCGTAGCGCAGGCCGGTGGATTCGGAGACGCGGGGCTGGGCGTAGAACCAGCCCACGGTCACGGCCATGACCAGCGGCCGCTCGCTGAGGCGTTCGACCGAGGCGCTGTCGTAGAACACGCCGGGCATGGCCTGCGGCTCGAGCGGCGTCCAGTTCGCGGCGAGCGCCGGTCCGGGCAGCCCCGCCAGGCAGGCAAGCGCCGCGCAAGCGGCCATGGGCCGGGCGGCAGGCGGGAGAAGTCGCGCCGCGCAGCGCGCGAGGGGGCTGGAGGTCATGAAAGCTTCTAAGCGGCGGGCAAGGTCCATCAGTATAGAGAATGTCCGCCAGCGCCGGATGCGGGGCGCGCGGCGGCGCGTCCCTAGGCGCCGGAAACCCGCGCCGCCGGCGGTTCGGCGTCGGACGGCGCGTAGTCGGCCAGCACGTAGTCGGGGTAGCGCTTGCAGATCTCGGCCACCTGGCTCAACGTGCCCGACAGATGCTCGCGCAGCACGGCCTGCGCGCGCGGCGCATCCTGCGCGACGATGGCGTCCAGCAGGCGCTGGTGGTCGTCCAGGATGCGTTCGGCCTTGCCGGCCTCGGGCAGGTGCAGCCGGCGCAGGCGGTCCAGGTGGCCGCTGTACCGCTGGCCGAGCTCCCACAGGCCGGCCACGTCCGCCGCCTCGTGCATGGCGCGGTGAAAAGCCTGGTCGGCATTGATGAACGCCTGCGTCTGGCCGGCCTGGTGGCTGGCGCGCTGCAAGTCGATCTCGGCCTGCAGGCGGCTCCAGAGCGCCGGGTCGGGCCGCCGGGCCAGCGTGTGCACGATCTCCAGTTCCAGCGAGCGGCGCAGGAAATGCGCCTGGCGCGCGGCCGCCACGTCGATGCGGCTGACGACCGTGGTGTGCTGGGGATAGATCTCGACCAGGCCTTCCTCGGCCAGGCGGATCAGCGCGTCGCGGATGGGCGTCTGGCTCAGGCCGTAGGCTTCGGCCAGCGCCACGCGCGACAGGGCGGCGCCGGGCGCGAAATCCAGCGAAACGATCTGGGCGCGCAGGTGCTCGAACACCTGCGGAGCGGCGTGGCGGGAGCGGTCCAGTTTGAGTTTGGGCTGCGGCATGCAGGGCGGCCAGGTAAGGGACAAAGCGGCAGTATAGCGGGTTTCCCCCTATCTGACACACTAATATATTAGTGTATAAATGCGTCATCGCCATTCCCATTCGGATAAAGCCGCCCCCACCATGACACGCACCTACGAAAGCCTGCGCAGCGCGGCCTGGATGGCCAAGGACGACCTGCGTTCCTTCGGCCACCGCTCGCGCATGATGCAAATGGGCTACGGCCCCGACGACTGGGCCGGCCGCCCGGTCATCGCCATCGTCAATACCTGGTCGGACCTCAACCCGTGCCACAGCCATTTCAAGCAGCGGGTCGAGGACGTCAAGCGCGGCGTGTTCCAGGCCGGCGGCTTTCCGGTGGAGCTGCCGGCCATCTCGGTGTCGGAATCGTTCGTGAAGCCGACCACCATGCTCTACCGCAACTTCCTGGCCATGGAAACGGAAGAACTGCTGCGCAGCCACCCGGTGGACGGGGCCGTGCTCATGGGCGGCTGCGACAAGACCACGCCGGGGCTCCTCATGGGCGCCATCAGCGCGGGCCTGCCCTGTATCTACGTGCCCGCCGGCCCCATGCTGCGCGGCAACTGGAAGGGCAAGGTGCTGGGGTCGGGCTCGGACGCCTGGAAGCTGTGGGACGAGCGCCGCGCCGGCAACATCACGCCGCAGCAATGGACGGAAGTGGAGGGCGGCATCGCCCGCAGCTACGGCACCTGCATGACCATGGGCACGGCCAGCACCATGACGGCCATTGCCGAGGCCATCGGCATGACGCTGCCGGGCGCCTCGTCCATTCCGGCGGCGGACGTGAACCACATGCGCATGTCCGCCGAATGCGGCCGCCGTATCGTGCAGATGGTGTGGGACGACTTGACCCCGGCGCGCATCCTGTCGCCCGCCTCGTTCCGCAACGCGATCAACGTGGCCATGGCCATGGGCTGCTCCACCAATGCCATCGTGCACCTGGTGGCCATGTCGCGGCGCGCCGGCTGCGCGGTCGGGCTGGACGACTTCGACGCGGCCAGCCGCGAGGTTCCCGTTATCGCCAACATCCGGCCCAGCGGCGACAAGTACCTGATGGAAGATTTCTACTACGCGGGCGGCCTGCCGGCGCTGATGAGCCGGCTGCGCGGCCATCTCGACCTGGGCGCCATGACCGTCACCGGCAGGACGCTGGGCCAGAACATCGAAGGCGCCGAGGTCTACGACGACGACGTCATCCGTCCGCTGGAGCGCGCGATCTACCAGGAAGGGGCGCTGGCCGTGCTGCGCGGCAATATCGCGCCCGACGGCTGCGTCATCAAGCCCAGCGCCTGCGCGCCGCAATACCTGCAGCACACCGGGCCCGCGCTGGTGTTCGACGACTATCCCAGCATGAAGGCGGCGGTGGAAGACGAAAACCTCGACGTGACCGCCGATCACATTCTCATCCTGCGCAACGCGGGTCCTCTGGGCGGGCCGGGCATGCCGGAGTGGGGCATGCTGCCCATTCCCGTGAAGCTGGTGAAGCAGGGCGTGCGCGACATGCTGCGCCTGTCGGACGCGCGCATGAGCGGCACCAGCTACGGCGCCTGCATCCTGCATGCGGCGCCCGAGGCCTATATCGGCGGCCCGCTGGCGCTGGTGAAGACGGGCGACCTCATCACCGTGGACGTGCCCGCGCGCCGCATCCACCTGAATGTGAGCGACGAGGAGCTGGCCGCGCGGCGCGCCGCCTGGACGCCGCCGCCGCCCCGCTACGAGCGCGGCTACGGCTGGATGTACTCGCGCCACATTCTGCAGGCCAACGAAGGCTGCGATTTCGATTTCCTGGAAACAGGCTTTGGCGCCCCCGTGCCCGAGCCCGCCATTTTCTGAGGCGGGGATTTCCTCGCCCCGCATTCCGCTTAACTTTCTGGAGCCGCCGTGTCCACACTCAAACCCGAAACCCGCGCCAGGTTGGCCGGGGTCAGCACCGCCACGCTCTGCACCGCGCTTTTCAAGCGCGGCCTGCGCAACCAATTCATCCAGGACGTGCGTCCGCTCGCCCCCGGGCTGCCCAACATGGTGGGCCCGGCGTTCACGCTGCGCTACATCCCGGCCCGCGAAGACCTCAACACCATCAAGGTGTTCGAAGACCGCGCCCATCCGCAGCGCGTGGCGGTGGAAACCTGCCCCGAAGGCGCGGTGCTGGTCATGGACAGCCGCAAGAACGCGCGCGCCGCTTCGGCCGGGTCCATTCTGGTGACGCGGCTCATGAAGCGCGGCGCGGCCGGCGTGGTCACCGACGGGGGCTTTCGCGATTCGCCCGAGATCGCCGCGCTGGGCTTTCCCGCCTATCACCAGCGTCCTTCCGCGCCGACCAACCTCACGCTGCATCAGGCGCTGGACATCAACCAGCCCATCGGCTGCGGCGACGTGGCCGTATTCCCGGGCGACATCGTGGTGGGCGACGGCGAGGGCGTGGTGGTGATACCCGCCGGGATGGCCGACGAGATCGCCGCCGAGGCGGCGGAAATGACCGCGTTCGAAGACTTCGTGACCAGCCAGGTGCGCGAAGGCGCCTCTATCCTGGGCCTGTATCCGCCCACCGATCCCGCCTCGCGCGAGCGCTTTGCCGCCTGGCGCGCGCAGCACGGGCGCTGAAACCCGCCGCAGTCCATACACGCATAACGAGGGCAAGGAGACAATCATGAACGAGCAACGCCGCGGCCTGTGCGCCGCCCTGGCCGCCACGGCCGCGCGGGCCGCCTGGGGCGGCCCCGCCCTGGCAGCCGACTGGCCCGGCCAGAAGCCGATCTCATATGTGGTGCCTTTCACCGTGGGCGGGTCCACCGACGTGGTGGGCCGCCTGCTGGCGCAGAAGCTGGGCGAGCGCCTGCACCAGAACGTCATCGTGGAGAACAAGCCGGGCGCCGCGGGCGGCATCGGCGCTGCCTATGTGGCCAAGGCGCCTGCCGACGGCTATACGCTCTTCGGCGGCACCATCAGCACGCACGCCATCAACGCCAGCCTGTATAAGAACCTGAAGTACGACCCGGTCAAGGACTTCGAGCCGGTGTCGCTCATCGCCTATCTGCCCAATGTGCTGCTGGTGGATCCCAACCTGGGCGTGAATTCGGTGGCCGATCTGATCGCGCTGCTCAAGCGCGATCCGTCCAAACGCACCTTCGCCTCGTCCGGCGCCGGCACCTCCACGCACCTGGCGGGAGAACTGTTTTCCAGCATGATCGGCGTGCCGCTCACGCACGTGCCGTACAAAGGCACGCCGCCGGCCATGGTGGACGTGTCGTCCGGCGCGGTGACCTTCATGTTCGACCAGATGACCGCCGCGCTGCCGCTGCTGCAGAACGGCAAGCTCAAGCTGCTCGCCGTCACCACCCGGAACCGCATCGCGCTCGCGCCCGATGTGCCCACCATGGCCGAAGCCGGCGTGCCCGGGTTCCAGATGGCGTCGTGGCAGGCGGTCTACGCGCCCAGGGGCACGCCCAAGCCCATCCTGGACCGCCTGGCGCGCGAAATCGCCGCCATCGTCAAGGAGCCCGAGGTGCAGGAAAAACTCGGCAAGACCATGGGCATGGAACTCGTGGGCAGCACGCCCGAGGAACTGCGCGACCTCATGGCCACCGAGATCCCGCGCTGGGCCGAGGTGGTGCGCAAATCGGGCGCTTCGGTCGATTGAGGCGCAGGGGGCCGCGCGCCCGCGTCCTCAGTTGATCTTGATGTTGCGTTCCTTGACCAGCACCTTCCACTGCGCCGTCTCGCGGGCGAGGTGGTCGCGCAGTTCTTCGGGAGAGCCGCCGATGGGCTCGGCGCCGATGGAGTCCAGGGTGTTTTTCACCTTGGGGTCGGCCAGGGCCTTGCGCATGGCGGCGTTGAGCCGGGCCACGACTTCGGGCGGGGTGCCGGCCGGCGCGAAAGCGGCGAACCAGGGCATCAGTTCGTAGCCGGGCACGCCGGCCTCGGCCACGGTGGGCACGCCGGGCAGGGCCGCCGATCGCTTGCTCGTGGTCACCGCCAGGGCGCGCAGCTTGCCCGCCTCGATGTGCGGCTTGGCCGAAGTGATGCTGTCGAACATATAGTCCACCTGGCCGCCCAGCAGGTCGGCCATGGCCGGACCGCTGCCCTTGTACGGCACGTGGAGCATGTCCACCTTGGCCATGGAAACGAAGAGCTCGCCCGCCAGGTGGATGGAGGTGCCCACGCCGCCGAGGCGAAGGTGTAGTGGTTGGGCTGGGCGCGCGCCTTTTCGATGACCTCGGCCACGCTCTTGACGTCGTTGCGCGCCGGATTGGCGACCAGCACGTTGGGCACCACGGCCAGCAGCGAGATGGGCGCGAAATCCTTGATCGGATCATAGTTGAGGTCTTTGTACAGCGCCGGGTTCACCGCCATGCCGTTGGCCGCGATGAGGAGGGTGTAGCCATCGGGCTTTGCGCGGGCGACGGCCGAAGAGCCGATATTGCCGCCCGCGCCGGCGCGGTTTTCCACGATGAACGAGGTGTTGAGCTCCTTGCCCATGGCTTCGCCCAGGGTGCGGGCGATGCTGTCCATCGCGCCGCCGGGCGGGAAGGGCACGATCCATTTCACGGGATGGTCGGGATAGGCGCCGGCCTGGGCATGGGCGCCGGCCGCTCCGGCCAGAAGCGCCGCGCCGAGGCTGGCGCGGACGAGCCGGGCGAGGGTGCGTTGCAGATTCATGTCGTCTCCTGAGTGTGTGTCCGTCCCGGGCGCGTCGCGCTTTCCCGCCCGGGGCCGGCGGGCCTGGCCGGTGCGGGCGCAATTGATACTTTTTGCGGCCAGAATGCGAATGCGGGCGAGTATCCCTTGAGATTTATCGCAATGTCCAAGACTATATGGGTTGCGATTCATACCTTTAAGGTATTCATCTTATGGAACTCAGGCATTTGCGTTATTTCCAGGCGGTCGCGGAGGAGGGCAGCTTCACGCGCGCGGCCGAGCGGCTGCATATCGCCCAGCCGCCGCTAAGCCGCCAGATCCGCCAGCTCGAAGAAGAATTGGGGGTGGCGCTGCTGGAGCGCAGCACGCGCGCGCTGCGGCTGACCGAGGCCGGACGCTTCCTGCTGGAGCAGTCGCGGCTGCTCACCGCCCGGCTGGACGAGGTGGTGGAAAGCACGCGCCGGCTGGGGCGGCGCGAGCGGCGCTGGTTCGGCATCGGTTTCGTGCCGTCCACGCTCTACGGTTTCGTGCCCGAGCTGATCCGGCGGCTACGGGGCGCGGACCCCCTGGTGGACGTGGGCTTGTCGGAAATGACCACGTTGCCGCAACTGGAGGCGCTGAAGGCCGGGCGCATCGACCTGGGCTTCGGCCGCATCCTGTTCGACGACCCGGCGGTGGAGCGCCGGGTGCTGCTCACGGAACCGCTGATGGCGGCGGTGCCGCTGGGCCATGCGCTGGCCGGGCAGGCCGGCGTAACAGTCGAGCGGCTGGCGCGCGAACCGCTGGTGCTGTATCCGGCGCGGCCCCGGCCCAATTTCTCTGACCACGTGCTGGGGCTGTTCCGCGCGGCGGGCCATGCGCCGCAGGTGGTGCAGGAAGCCAACGAGCTGCAGACCGCCATCGGCCTGGTGGCGGCAGGGCTGGGGGTGGCGGTGGTGCCGGCCTCGGTGCAGCGCCTGCAGCGGCAGGACGTGGCCCACGTGCGCATCGAGGCGGAATCCTTCGTGTCGCCGGTCATCGTCAGCTACCGCAAGGACGATACCTCGCCGTTCCTGCGCCAGGCCCTGCTGCTGGCGCAGGAACTGGCGGCC
>NZ_LHSJ01000179.1:0-8661 GCF_001270295.1 Achromobacter sp. DMS1
CCCGCGGGCCGGTCAGCGGCGCGGCGGCAGGGCTGCTGTCGCGCGCGTCGAACAGGAGTTCGAGCTGCTCAGGATTCGACATACCTTTCAGGGTTCAGGCGCCGCATTTCGCCTTCGATCCAGTCCTGGACCTTCCGGTTCAATTCCTCGGCGGTGATGCCCTGGGATTCTATCGCAGGCCCGATGGACACCGTGACCAGCCCCGGCCGCTTCACGAAGGCGTTGCGGCGCCAGCATTCGCCCGCGTTGTGCGCCACGGGAATCACCACCGCGCCGGTGCGCGACGCCAGCAGCGCGCCGCCCATCTTGAAGCGGCCCGTCTTGCCGGGCGCCACGCGCGTGCCCTCGGGAAACAGTAGCGGCCAGCGGCCTTCGTTGAGCCGGGTCTGGCCCTGGCGGACCACCTGTTCGAAGGCGTCGCGCCCCTTGGAGCGGTCGATCGGAATCATGCGCAGCAACGCCAGGCCCCAGCCGAAGAACGGCACCAGGTGCAGCTCGCGCTTGTAGACGAAGCACACCTCGCGCGGCATATGGGCGGGGAAGAACAGCGTTTCCCAGGCCGATTGGTGCTTGGACAGCAGGACGGCCGGCCCGTCGGGCAGGTTCTCCCAGCCCTTCACCTGCCAGCGGATGCCGCAGAACGCGCGCGCTCCCCAGATCGCCAGCCGCGGCCAGCCCACGGTGAGCCGGTAGCGCAGGTGCAGCGGCAGGGGCGCCCACAGGATGCAGGCGATGGCATACGGGATGACCGTGACGGCCAGGAACAGGAAATACAGCAGCGAACGCAGCCAGGCCATAGGGGGTCAGATCTCTTGCAGCAGGGCGTCGGCCACGGCCGACAGGTCGTCGCTGATGCGGGTGCCTTGGGGCAGGCCGCCTTTCTGCAGCGTCTTGCGCCCGTTGCCGGTCATCACCAGCCACGGGGAGCACCCCGCCGCGGAAGAGGCCTGGAGGTCGCGCAGCGAGTCGCCCACGGCGGGCACGCCCGCCAGGTCCGCGTCGTAGCGGTGTCCGATCTGCTCGAACAGGCCGGGCCGGGGCTTGCGGCAGGAGCAGTCGTCGTCCGGGCCGTGCGGGCACATGAAGACGGCGTCCACGCTGCCGCCCACGGCGGCCAGCTCGCGCCGCATCTTGGCGTGGATGGCGGTAAGCGTGTCCATGTCGAACAGCCCGCGCGCCAGGCCCGACTGGTTGGTGGCGACCACCACCTTCCAGCCGGCCTGGGAAAGGCGGGCGATGGCCTGCAGGCTGCCGGGCAGGGCCACCCACTCGTCGGGCGTCTTGACGAAGGCGTCGCTGTCCTGGTTGATGACGCCGTCGCGGTCTAGGATGATGAGCTTCACTGTGCCAGCCTGGAAATGTCGGCGACCTGGTTCATCAGGCCATGGAGCTGCGCCAGCAGGGCGAGCCGGTTGGCGCGCACGGCCGGATCTTCGGCCATGACCATGACGTCGGCAAAGAAGGCGTCCACCGGCTCGCGCACCTGCGCCAGCGTGGTGAGGCTGCCGGCGAAATCGCCGGCGGCGAGCTGGGCCTCGGCCTGCGGCCGCAGGCGGGCCACGGCGGCGGCCAGCGCCTGTTCGGCCGGCTCGGCCAGGGCGGCGGCATCGACCTGGCCGATGCCGCTCTCGGCCTTCTTGAGCAGGTTGCCGATGCGCTTGTTGGCGGCGGCCAGGCTCGCGGCCTCGGGCAACTGGGCGAAAGCCGCCACCGCCCGCACGCGCGCGGCCACCTGGTGCAAGGGCGGCGCCAGCGCGATCACGGCTTCCACTGCGCTGCGGTCGGCATCGGCGATGAGCTGGTTGCGGTAGCGTTCGTAGACGAACGCCTGCACCTCGGCCAGCGTGCCGGCCGGGATCTTGCCGGCCGGGAAGGTGCCGGCGGCCAGCGCCAGCAGGCCGGACAGCGACAGCGGGCCGTCTTGGTCGATCTTGAGCCAGCCGCCGGCGGCCAGCTGCTCGAAGGCGCTGATCAGGCCCAGCGCGGCGCGGCGCAGGCCGTAGGGGTCGCGCTCGCCGGTGGGGGCCAGGCCGATGGCCCAGATGCCCACCAGGGTTTCGGCGCGTTCGGCGATGAACAGCGCGGCGGCGGTCAGGTCCGCGGCCGTGACGGGGGCGTCGCAGCGGTTGCGGTACTGGGTGCGCAGCGCCTGCACCACGCCTTCCGGCTCGCCGTCGTGGGCGGCGTAGTAGGCGCCCATGATGCCCTGCAGCTCGGGGAATTCGCCCACCATGTTCGAGCCCAGGTCGGCCTTGGCCAGCAGGGCGGCGCGGTCGGCCTCGGCCTCGCTGGCGCCCAGCAGGCCCGCCACGCCGCGCGCGATGGCGCGCACGCGCTCCACGCGCTCGAGCTGCGTGCCGAGCTGGTTGTGATATACGATGGAACTCAGTTGCGCCACGCGCGCGGCCAGCGGCACCTTGCGGTCGGTTTCGTAGAAGAACTGCGCATCGGCCAGGCGGGGGCGCACCACGCGCTGGTTGCCTTCGATGATGTTCACCGGGTTGTCCGTCTGCATGTTGCTGACGATCAGGAAGCGGTGCGTCAGGCGGCCGGTGGCCGGGTCGAACAGCGGGAAGTACTTCTGGTTCAGCCGCATGGTGAGGATCAGACACTCCTGCGGCACCTGCAGGAACTGCTCCTCGAATTCGCCCACGTAGACGGTGGGGTGCTCGACCAGCGCGGTGACTTCGTCCAGCAGCGCGGCCACTTCGGGGCCGTCGCCCAGGCTGGCGGACAGGCGCGCGGCATGTTCCTGGAGCTGGCGCTGGATCTCGGCGCGGCGCGCCTCGAAGGACGCCACGACGCGGCCCTTTTCGGCCAGGGTGGCGGCGTAGGCGTCGGCATCGGCAATGGCGATGGGGCCGCGGCTCATGAAGCGGTGGCCCAGGGTTTCGCGGCCGGCCGACAGGCCCAGGGCGGCGACGGGCAGCACCTCGGCGCCGTGGAGCGCCACCAGGCCGTGCGCGGGGCGCACGAACTTCACGGTGGTCACGCCGTCGGCGAGCTGGTAGCGCATGACCTTGGGAATGGGCAGCCCGTCGATGGCGGCGGCGATGCCATCCTGCAGCGCGTCGGCCAGGCGCGCGCCCGGCGCGGTGCCGCGGGCGACCAGGTATTCCTGCTTGCCGTCGGATTCACGGGCCAGCGTGGCCGGATCCAGGCCGGACAGGCCCTTGGCGGCCAGCTTCTTCTGCAGGGCCGGCGTGGGCGTGCCGTCTTCGGCCAGGCCGATCTTCACGGGCATCAGCTTTTCGGCGTAGGCCTGGTCGGGCGCCTGCTCCCGCACGGCGGACAGGCGCACCGCCAGGCGGCGCGGCGTGGCGTAGGCCTGGACGGCGCAGCCGTCGGCCAGCAGACCGTGGCGCGCCAGCGTGGCGCGCACGCCTTCGGCAAAGGACTGGCCCAGCTTCTGCAGGGCCTTGGGCGGGAGTTCTTCGGTCAGCAGTTCGACCAGCAGCGGGCGGATGTTCGTGGTCATTTAGGCAGCCTCCCCCTTGGCCTCTTGGCGCAGCATGGGAAAGCCCAGTCGTTCGCGGGAATCGTAGTAGGCCTGCGCGACGGCGCGCGACAGGTTGCGGATGCGGCCGATGTAGGCGGCGCGTTCGGTCACGCTGATCGCGCCGCGCGCGTCCAGCAGGTTGAACGTGTGGGCGGCCTTCAGCGCGGCCTCGTAGGCCGGCAGCGCCAGCGGCACTTCCATGAGGCGCTTGGCCTCGGCCTCGTAGTCGTTGAAGTGCGAGAACAGCATGTCGGCCGAGGAATGCTCGAAGTTGTAGGTGGACTGCTCCACTTCGTTCTGGTGGAACACGTCGCGGTACAGCACGCGCCGGCCGTTGGCGCCTTCGGTCCAGACCAGGTCGTACACGCTCTGCACGTCCTGCAGGTACATGGCCAGGCGCTCCAGGCCGTAGGTGATTTCGCCGGTGGTGGGCGTGCAGTCCAGGCCGCCCACCTGCTGGAAGTAGGTGAACTGCGTGACTTCCATGCCGTTGAGCCAGACTTCCCAGCCCAGGCCCCAGGCGCCCAGCGTGGGGTTTTCCCAGTCGTCCTCGACGAAACGGATGTCGTGCTGCGCCGGGTCGATGCCCAGCGCCTCGAGCGAGCCGATATAGAGATCCAGGATTTCCGGGGGCGCGGGCTTGAGCACCACCTGGTATTGGTAATAGTGCTGCAGGCGGTTGGGGTTCTCGCCGTAGCGGCCGTCCTTGGGGCGGCGCGAGGGCTGCACGTAGGCCGCCCGCCAGGGCTCGGGGCCGATGGCGCGCAGGAAGGTCGCGGTGTGCGAGGTGCCGGCGCCGACTTCCATGTCGTAGGGCTGCAGCAGGGCGCAACCCTGCTTGTCCCAGTATTCCTGGAGCGTGAGGATGATTTGCTGAAAGGTGAGCATAGGATTCTTGGAATTCGGTGCGCCGGGCCGGACAGCCGCGGGCGCGGGCAACCAGACGCGGGAAACCCGGCATTTTAACTGGCCCGGGCGGGCTGCGGGCCGGGGCCCGCCCGCGGGCGGTTACATCCGCGCACGGGCGTGCTCCTGGCGGACACCGGCCGGGCGCGCGCCTGCGGCGGGCAGGCAATGGTCGTATCATTGCCGTTTGGTCCAAGTCTTATATAAAACCCCGCAGAAACAGCGATACGGAAGGAGCACAACCCATGTCTGACCTGATCAAGGTGGAAATCGCCGACGGCATCCAGATCATCACGATCAACCGGCCCGAAGCCAAGAACGCCATCAACCTGGAAACGGCCCAGGCCATGGCCGCGGCGCTGGATCAGCTCGACGGCCGCGACGACGTGCGCATCGGCATCCTGACCGGCGCGGGCGGCACGTTTTCCTCGGGCATGGACCTGAAGGCCTTCGCCAAGTCGGGCCAGCGCCCCTATGTGGAAGGCCGCGGCTTCGCCGGCCTGAACGAGCGTCCGCCCAAGAAGCCGCTGATCGCGGCCGTGGAAGGCTACGCGCTGGCCGGCGGCTGCGAAATGGCCCTGGCCTCCGACCTCATCGTGGCCGCCAGCAACGCCAAGTTCGGCCTGCCCGAGGTCAAGCGCGGCCTGGTGGCGGGCGCCGGCGGCATGCTGCGCCTGCCGCGCCGCCTGCCGTACCACATCGCCATGGAGGTCATTCTCACGGGTGAGATGCTCGGCGCCGAGCGCGCCCATGCCTATGGCCTGGTCAACCGTCTCACCGAGCCCGGCAAGGCGCTCGAAGGCGCGCTGGCGCTGGCCCGCGCCATTGTCGAGAACGGCCCGCTGGCCGTGCAGACCGCCAAGAGCATCGTCTCGCAGTCGGGCGACTGGCCCCAGGAAGGCATGTTCGACCGCCAGCGTCCGCTCATCGCCCACATTTTCACCTCGGCCGACGCCAAGGAAGGCGCCACGGCCTTCGCCGAGAAGCGCAAGCCCGTGTGGCAGGGCAAATAAAATAGACCTGATCACGCGCGGCCGCCCGCTGCGGCCGCGTTTTTCCGTTTATCCCTCCTGAACCGCAAATCTCCATGTCCGTCATCATCAAAGAAGAAGACTTCATCCAGTCTATCGCCGATGGCATCCAGTTCATCAGCTACTACCATCCCGTGGACTACATCCGCCACCTGGCCCGCGCCTACGAGCGCGAGGAAAGCCCGGCCGCGCGCGACGCCATGGCGCAGATCCTGACCAACTCGCGCATGTGCGCCGAGGGCAAGCGGCCGCTGTGCCAGGACACGGGCATCGTCAACGTCTTCCTGAAGATCGGCATGGACGTGCGTTTCGACACGCGCCGCAGCCTGCAGGAACTCTGCGACGAGGGCGTGCGCCGCGGCTACACCAACCCCGACAATCCGCTGCGCGCCTCGGTGCTGGACGATCCGCTCTTCACCCGCAAGAACACCCGCGACAACACGCCCTGTATCCTGCACGTCGACCTGGTCCCCGGAGACAAGGTCGACGTGCAGATCGCCTCGAAGGGCGGCGGCTCCGAGAACAAATCCAAGTTCGTCATGCTCAATCCCAGCGACTCGCTGGTGGACTGGGTGCTCAAGACCGTTCCCACCATGGGCGCGGGCTGGTGCCCGCCGGGCATGCTCGGCATCGGCGTGGGCGGCACGGCCGAGAAGGCCATGCTGATGGCCAAGCAGTCGCTCATGGAAGACATCGACATGTACGAGCTGCTGGCGCGCGGCCCGCAGAACAAGCTGGAAGAGCTGCGCATCGAGCTGTACGAGAAGGTCAACGCGCTGGGCATCGGCGCCCAGGGCCTGGGCGGCCTGACTACGGTGCTGGACATCAAGATCAAGACCTTCCCCACGCACGCGGCCTCCAAGCCCGTCGCCATGATCCCCAACTGCGCGGCCACGCGCCACGCGCACTTCGAGCTGGACGGTTCCGGCCCGGCGCGCCTGGAGCCGCCGTCGTTGTCCGAGTGGCCCGAAGTGCACTGGGCGCCCGACTACAACAAGTCCAGGCAGGTGGACCTGAACACGCTCACCAAGGAAGAAGTGGCGAGCTGGAAGCCGGGCCAGACCCTGCTGCTCTCGGGCAAGATGCTCACCGGCCGCGATGCCGCCCACAAGCGCATCCAGGACATGCTGGCCAAGGGCGAGAAGCTGCCGGTGGACTTCACCAACCGCGTGATCTACTACGTGGGCCCGGTCGATCCGGTGCGCGACGAGGTGGTCGGACCCGCCGGCCCCACCACCGCCACCCGCATGGACAAGTTCACCGACATGATGCTCGAGAAGACCGGCCTGATCTCCATGATCGGCAAGTCCGAGCGCGGCCCCGTCGCCATCGAGGCCATCAAGAAGCACGGCTCGGCCTACCTCATGGCCGTGGGCGGCGCGGCCTACCTGGTTTCCAAGGCCATCCGCGACGCCAAGGTGCTGGCCTTCGAAGACCTGGGCATGGAAGCCATCTACGAGTTCGACGTGAAGGACATGCCCGTCACGGTGGCGGTGGATGCGCAAGGCACCTCGGTGCACACCACCGGCCCGAAGGAATGGCAGGCCCGCATCGGCAAGATTCCGGTTGCGGTGGAGGGGTAAGGAAGGACGCGCCTTTCCTACTGTTTGGCGACGCTCTCCCGCAGGCGGGCGGCGTAGGCGGCGACGGCTTCGGGCGGCTTGCCCAGCACGTCGCGCAGCACTTCCTCGGTGTGCTGGCCGAGCAGCGGCGGGGCCAGGCGGTACTGCACCGGGCTTGCGGAAAAGCGCAGCGGGCTGGCGGTGACGGCGGCCTGGCCGCCCAGCGGGTGGGGCAGGTCGCGCCGCAGCTGGCGGGCCTGCGCCTGCGGATGCGCGAAGGCCTGGGCGATGTCGTTGATGGGGCCGCAGGGCACGCCCACGGCCTCCAGTTTCTCGATCCAGTCGTCGCGCCGGCCCCGGCGCATGATGTCGGACAGCAGTCCGATGAGCGTCTCGCGGTTGGCGACGCGCAGCCGGTTGGTGGCAAAGCGCGGGTCGTCGCCGAGCTCCGGCGCGCCGATGGCGCGGCAATAGGCGCGGTACTGGGATTCGTTGCCCGTGGCCACGATGAGATGGCCGTCGCTGGCGGCGAACACCTGGTAGGGCACCACGTTCTGGTGCGCATTGCCCGCGCGCCGCGGCGCAACCCCGGTGTTGAAGTAGTTGGAGTTCTGGTTGGCGAGCAGGGCCACGTGGCTGTCCAGCAGCGCGATGTCCAGGTGCTGGCCCAGCCCGCTGTTGTGCCGCTCCTGCAGCGCCGCCAGGATGGCCACGGTGGCGTACATGCCGGTCACGATGTCGGTGACGGCCACCCCGGCCTTCTGCGGCCCGCCGCCGGGCAGGTCGTCGCGCTCGCCGGTGATGCTCATCAGCCCGCCCAGGCCCTGGATCATGAAGTCGTAGCCGGGCCGCTGCGCGCAAGGGCCGTCCTGGCCGAAGCCCGTCACCGAGCAATAGATGAGGCGCGGGTTGACCTCGCGCAGGCTCTCATAGTCGAGTCCGTATTTCGCCAGCCCGCCCACCTTGAAGTTCTCCACCAGCACGTCGCTGGCGGCGGCCAGTTCGCGGATGAGCGCCGCGCCCTCGGGGCTGGCCATGTCGGCTTCCACCGAACGCTTGTTGCGGTTGGCGCTGAGATAGTAGGCGGACTCGGCGGTGTCGTTGCCCGCGCCGTCCTTGAGATACGGCGGGCCCCAGGCCCGCGTGTCGTCGCCCACTCCGGGGCGTTCGATCTTGATGACGTCGGCGCCCAGGTCGGCCAGGTTCTGCGTGCACCAGGGGCCGGCCAGGATGCGCGAGAGGTCGAGCACGCGGATGCCTTGCAATGGCGGCGGACGGGTCATGCGCTCACCCTGGCGCTGCCGTGGCTCATGACCACGATGCCGCGTTCGCGCACGCGGGCCTGGAAGCGCAGCTCGCCCCCGGGCCGGCGCCAGATGTCGCAGACCAGCGTTTCGCCCGGGTAGACGGGCGCGGAGAAGCGGGCGTCCAGGCTCAGCAGGCGGCGCGCGTCGTAGTCGCAGCAGCTCTTCACGATGGCGTGGGCCGCCACGCCGTAGGTGCAGAGCCCGTGCAGAATGGGGCGCGGGTAGCCCGCCTGGCGTGCTACTTCGGGGTCGGCATGCAGCGGGTTGCGGTCGGCGTTCAGGCGGTAGAGCAGCGCGGCGCGCGGCGAGATGGGCAGTTCGCAGCGGAGGTCGGGCTCGCCCTCGGGCGCCGGCGG
>NZ_LHSJ01000018.1:0-29292 GCF_001270295.1 Achromobacter sp. DMS1
AACTGCGCGGCGAGCCCGGCCGGACCGCGCCTGCCGGCGACCCCCGAGGCCCAGGCGCAGGCCGAGCGCAGCCGGCACGGCCTGCCGGTTCCCGATGCGCTGTGGAAAGACATGGGCGCGTGGGGCGCCCGGCTCAATGTGCGTCTTCCGGAGCGCCTGGCGCAGCGCTGACCGGCTCCGTCCTGCCGAACCGCAGCGCGAACTGCCGCGTGAACACCGCCCCGAAAAAGAAAATCTGCGCCGAATAGTAGATCCACAGCAGCAGCGCGATCAGCGACCCCGCCGCTCCGTAGGCCGACACGGCCGCGCCCCGGCTCAGGTACAGGCCGATGGCCCACTTGCCCACCAGGAAAAGCGCCGCCGTCACCACCGACCCCGGTATCACGTCGCGCCAGGAAATCGTCGCGCTGGGCAGGAGCTTATAGATCACCGCAAACAGCGCCACCACGATGCAGAACGAAAACGCCGACGACAGCCATTGCGCCGCCATCGCCAGCTGCGAGGCCGCCCAGAGATCGCCGTAGTACTTGCTCGCGGCCCCCAGCGCCGCATTCGCCGACAGCGAAATCAGCAGGAACACCGCCAGCACCAGCACCAGCCCGAACGACAGCATCCGGCTGCGCACCATGCCGTGCAGCCCGCCCCGCGCATTGGCCGAGGCGTCCCACAGATCATCCAGGCTTGCCTTCAGCTCCGCGAACGCCGTGGTCGCGCTGAAAATCAGCACGAAAATCGAGATCAGCGCCGCGATCCAGCCCTTGCCCGACTCATGCGCGCTGGCCAGCACCGTCTGTATCACCTCCGCCCCGCGCTCGCCCGTCAGGTCGCGCAACTGCGCGAACAGCTCCGATCGCACCGCGTCTTCGCCAAAAAACGCGCCCGCCACCGCGATCACCAGGATCAGCATCGGCGCCAGAGAGAACACCATGTACAGCGCCAGCGCCGCGCCCTTGCTCGACGCGCGATGGGCGGACCATTGCTTGGCGGAATCCATCAGCAGCCCCCAGATCTCGGAGGGGCGCAGCGCACGCAGCAGGTGGGAGGGCAGACGCATGGAACAGGCTCGCAGACTGGAAGCCTTCATTGTAGGGACGCATGCTTGCGCCCGACACTGTCAGATTGTTGGAAAACGTACGCGCGGCGCCCCGGGGCCGGCCGCGGTCTTGTCCGCGCAAAAAAGAAAACCCCCGGGGGCGAAGGACCCGGGGGTTCTCAGGATTTGCTCGGCCCGGGCAAGCCCGGGCCTGGCAGGGCCGTGACGGCGGGACTTAGAAGTCCATGCCGCCCATGCCGCCCATGCCGCCGGGCATGGCCGGGGCAGCGGGCTTGTCTTCGGCCAGTTCGACTACGGCGGCCTCGGCCGTCAGCAGCAGGCTGGCCACGGACGCGGCGTTCTGCAGGGCGGTGCGGGTCACCTTGGTGGGATCCAGCACGCCTTGCTCGACCAGGTCGGTGTACTCGCCGGTCGCGGCGTTGTAACCGTAGTTGCCCTTGCCGTTCAGCACGTTGTTCACCACCACGCTGGCTTCTTCGCCGGCGTTGGTGACGATGGTGCGCAGCGGCTCTTCCACGGCGCGCAGGATCAGCTTGATGCCGGCGTTCTGGTCGGCCGTTTCGCCCTTCAGGTCGGCGATGGCCTGCTTGGCGCGCAGCAGCGCAACGCCGCCGCCAGCCACCACGCCTTCTTCCACCGCAGCGCGGGTCGCGTGCAGGGCGTCTTCGACGCGGGCCTTCTTTTCCTTCATTTCGACTTCGGTGGCAGCGCCCACGCGGATCACGGCAACACCGCCGGCCAGCTTGGCCACGCGCTCTTGCAGCTTCTCGCGGTCGTAGTCGGACGTGGCTTCCTCGATCTGCACGCGGATCTGCTTCACGCGGGCTTCGATCGACTTGCTGTCGCCGGCGCCGTCGATGATCGTGGTGTTTTCCTTGCCCACTTCGATGCGCTTGGCCTGGCCCAGATCCTGCAGCGTGGCCTTTTCAAGCGACATGCCGGTTTCTTCCGAGATCACCGTGCCGCCCGTCAGGATGGCGATGTCTTCCAGCATGGCCTTGCGGCGGTCGCCGAAGCCCGGAGCCTTGACGGCGGTGGTCTTCAGGATGCCGCGGATGTTGTTCACCACCAGGGTGGCCAGGGCTTCGCCCTCGACGTCTTCGGCGATGATCAGCAGCGGACGGCTCGACTTGGCCACTTGCTCCAGCACCGGCAGCAGGTCGCGGATGTTGCTGATCTTCTTGTCGAAGATCAGGACGTACGGATCGTCCAGCGCGGCGACTTGCTTGTCGGGGTTGTTGATGAAGTAGGGCGACAGGTAGCCGCGGTCGAACTGCATGCCTTCCACGACGTCCAGCTCGTTTTCGAGCGACTTGCCGTCTTCGACGGTGATGACGCCTTCCTTGCCGACCTTGTCCATCGCGTCAGCGATGATCTGGCCGATGGAGCTGTCGCTGTTGGCCGAGATGGAGCCGACCTGGGCGATTTCCTTGCTGGTCGTGACCGGCTTGGACTGCTTCTTCAGTTGCTCGACGGCGGCGGCCACGGCCTTGTCGATGCCGCGCTTCAGGTCGATGGGGTTGAAACCGGCGGCAACGTACTTCAGGCCTTCCTGAACGATGGCCTGGGCCAGCACGGTGGCGGTGGTGGTGCCGTCGCCGGCGTTATCGGAGGTCTTGGAGGCAACGTCCTTGACCAGTTGCGCGCCGATGTTCTCGAACTTGTCCTTCAGTTCGATCTCCTTGGCCACGGACACGCCGTCCTTGGTCACGGTCGGGGCGCCGAACGAGCGCTCCAGCACGACGTTGCGGCCCTTGGGGCCCAGGGTGGTCTTGACAGCGTTGGCGAGGACATTCACGCCACGGACGATGCGCACGCGGGCGTCGTCGCCGAACAGTACTTGCTTGGCAGCCATTGTTAGCTTCCTTCCTAGATTCTTCGGTTAGGCAGTATTACTGGATCACGGCGAGGATTTCGTCCTCGCGGATGACGAGCAGTTCTTCGCCATCGACCTTGACGGACTGGCCGGCGTACTTGCCGAACAGCACCTTGTCGCCCGCCTTCAGGTCGACCGGCAGCACCTTGCCGTCTTCGGTCTTCTTGCCCGGGCCGACGGCGATGACTTCGCCTTGGTCCGGCTTCTCAGCGGCGCTGTCAGGGATGACGATGCCCGAGGCAGTCTTGCGCTCGTTGTCCAGGCGTTTGACGATCACGCGATCGTGCAGGGGACGCAGGGCCATGGGGGAACTCCTGTATCTATAGAAGATGTTGATCAGTTCGGTTAGCCCCGGCGAAGCGTTGTTAGCACTCGCCGGTGTCGAGTGCTAATTATAGGGATGAGTTCCGAGGGTTCAAGGGGTGGGATGGGGTTGTTACATTTTGATAAGAATGGAGGGCCTGAGCAGTTCCGTCAAGTGGATCTCCGGCAGACTTCACTCGAGGGATTCTTGGCATTTTGGCGCGCATCCTATGTGATGGGGCAAGCCTGGTGGGATACCCAATGCATCTGGCGCCTCACCGACCGGCTCTGATGCCTCGCCTGCTCAGATTTATCTGGCCCGGGGATGCCCACGAAGGTGTACTGTTCCCGTCTGGAGAGCTTGGTTTGCGAGGCGACCCTGCGCGCGCCGGTTCGACACGCACCTCCGAGAGGGTAGAGCAAATGGCGAGATTCATACTGGTGCCGGGCGGCTGGCACGGGGGCTGGGCTTTCGATGCCGTCGGCGAGGCGCTGTCGGGCGAAGGCCACGACGTGCAGGCGCTCACGCTGTCGGGGCTGGGCGACGAACCGGCGGCGGGCGTTAACCTCGACCGGCACATCGATGAAGCGGTGCAGGCGATACGCGGAGGCGATGCGCCCGCCATTCTGGTCGGGCATTCATACGGGGGCATGGTCGTCACGGGCGCGGCGGACAAGGAGCCGTCGCGCCTGAAGGCGCTGGTGTACGCCGATGCCTACGTACCGGATGACGGCGCGTCGGTCTGGTCGCTCACCACCCGCAATTACCGGGACCGCTTTATTGCGGGCGTGGCCGCCGACGGTCTGAACTGCGCGCCCGCGGCGCACCTCGACAGGCGGTGTCGTCCTCATCCCATCGCCACTTTTCTGCAGGCGATCAGGTTGACGGGCGATTGGCGCAAGGTCCGCAGCAAGGCTTTCATCGCCGCGTTCGGATGGGAGGGAAGCCCGTTCATTGAGCAGTACGAACGCCTGCGGCAGGACCCCGAATGGGCCACGTATCGCCTGGATTGCGCGCACGATATTCCAAGGCTGGCGCCCGAGGCTTGCGCGAGGATTCTGCTGGAGTACGCGTAGGGCGCACCGGCCTGCGGGCTGTTCGCCAATGCCGCAGGACTGCCTGGTTTCCCTGTCGCGGCGAACATTAATTCAATAAACGTTGTATTATCGAATCATGAATGAAGATCAGGCTGTCTTCGCGCTGGGGGCCCTGGCTCATGCCCAACGGCTGCGGGTCTTCCGCGCCCTGGTCGTGGCGGGCCCGGCCGGCCGGACGCCCAGCGACCTTGCCGATGAGCTGGGCGTCGCTCGCAATACGCTGTCGTTTCACCTGAAAGCGCTGTCGCATGCCGGCCTGGTTTCGGTGGAGCAGCAAGGCCGCAACCTGATTTACCGCGCCGACTTTTCCCGGATGAACGGATTGCTTGGCTATCTGACCGAGTATTGCTGCCAGGGCGAGCCTTGCGAAGTGTCTGCTCCCGGGAGTTGCGCGTCGTGTTGATGTGCCTGTCCATACAGGCCGTCCCAGCCGGAGACGGCCCGCCTGCCGCCAGGAGCGCCGATGTTGCACTCTCCCTATAACGTGCTGTTTCTCTGCACGGGCAATTCCGCCCGTTCCATTCTTGCCGAAGGCCTGCTCAATGGCCTGGGCCGCGTGCGCTTCCGGGCGTACTCCGCGGGCAGCGCTCCCAGGGGCGAGGTTCATCCGCTCGCCCTGGCCACGCTGCAGTCCTACGCCCTGCCCACCGACGGCTATCGGAGCAAGAGCTGGGACGAGTTCGCGGCTCCCGGCGCGCCGAAGATGGATTTCATCATCACGGTCTGCGACCACGCGGCCGGCGAAACCTGTCCCGTCTGGCCCGGCCACCCGATGACGGCGCATTGGGGCATTCCCGACCCCGCTGCCGTCGAAGGAGACGAAGACGAGCGCCGGAAGGCATTCCACGACACGGCGCGCGCGCTCAAGCGGCGTATCGGGCTTTTTGCGCGCCTGCCGTTCGAGCGCCTGGATGCGCTGTCGATGCAGGCCGAATTGGGCGGCATTGGCCGGATGGCGGGAGCAGCCTGATGTCGTTGCGCTGTGACACGGCGCCCGCTCCGGGGCCGCGCGCCGGCATGGGCGTCTTCGAACGCTACCTGTCGCTGTGGGTATTTTTCTGCATCGTGCTCGGGGTCGTCCTGGGTCGGCTCATGCCCGCGGTTTTCCAGGCGATAGGGCGCCTCGAAGTCGCGCAGGTCAATTTGCCCGTCGGAGCCCTGATCTGGGTGATGATCGTTCCCATGCTTCTGAAGGTGGATTTCGGGGCGCTGGGCCAGGTCCGGCAACACTGGCGCGGCATGGGCGTGACCCTGTTCATCAACTGGGCGGTGAAGCCGTTTTCGATGGCGTTCCTGGGCTGGCTGTTCGTGCGCCAGGTGTTCGCACCATGGCTGCCGGCCAGCGAGTTGGACAGCTACGTCGCCGGACTGATCCTGCTGGCCGCGGCGCCCTGCACGGCCATGGTTTTCGTGTGGAGCAGGCTTACTGGCGGCGATCCGGTCTTTACGCTGTCTCAGGTGGCGCTGAACGACCTGATCATGGTGTTCGCCTTCGCGCCCATCGTGGGCCTGCTGTTGGGCCTCTCGTCCATTACCGTGCCCTGGGATACGCTGCTCGTGTCCGTGGGGCTGTACATCGTCGTCCCGGTCATTCTCGCCCAGCTGTGGCGCCGCTCGCTGCTGCGCCGCGGGCAGGCGGCCTTCGAGGCCGCTCTGGCGCGCATCGGGCCTTTTTCCATGGCTGCGCTGCTGTCGACGCTGGTGCTGCTGTTCGCGTTCCAGGGCGCGGCCATCATCCGCCAGCCGCTGGTGATCGCCATGCTGGCGATGCCTATCCTGGTCCAGGTCTTCTTCAACGCCGGGCTTGCCTATTGGCTCAACCGCCGGGCGGGAGAGCGGCACAGCGTTGCGTGTCCGTCCGCACTGATCGGGGCGTCCAACTTCTTCGAGCTGGCCGTCGCGGCCGCGATCAGCCTGTTCGGGTTCCGCTCGGGCGCCGCGCTGGCCACCGTGGTCGGCGTGCTGGTCGAGGTGCCGGCGATGCTGCTGGTCGTGCACCTGGTCAACCGGAGCAAACGCTGGTACGAGGCGGGCGCCGGCCGGAAGTGAGGGGGGCGGGCGGCGGCTTGCAGCGTATGCTCACACCGCGAATTCCGGCCGGGGGCCGTCGGTGCGCGGCAGGCCCATGATCTCCCTCGCCTCGGCCGGGGTGGCCGGCTCCATGTCCAGCTCGCGGATGATGCGCACGATGCGTTCGGTGAGCTGCACGTTGCTGGCCAGCTCGCCGTGGCGGTAGTAGAGGTTGTCTTCCAGCCCGACGCGGGCGTGGCCGCCCAGCAGCAGCGCGCTGATGTTCGCCTCGAGCTGCGACGGGCCGATGCCGCTGACGCAGAAGACGCTGTTCCTGGGCAGCAGGTCGACCATCATTTGCAGATGGCGCGGCGAGAAGGGCATGGCGTTCTGGAAGTTGCGGTGCACGTTCATGACCAGGTTGATGAAGGGCGGCCCGTCGTCCAGGCCCTCGTTGATGAGGGTGGTGGCGTCCTGGATGATGTGGGTGGGGCTGAACACCTCCCATTCGGGCTTGATGCCGCGCGCCTTCATGCCGGCGGCGAGTTCGCGCGCCTTGCTGAGCGGCGTGTTCATCAGGTATTCGCGGTCGCCGAAGGCCAGGTTCAGCGTGGTGGCGTCGAGCGTGCACATCTCGGCGCCCGCGTCCATGCCTTTGAGCCGTTCTTCCCACAAGATCTCCCAGGTGCCGGGCGAGGTTTCTTTCACCATGTCGCCGTGCACGCCGCCGCCGGTGGAGTTGTTGAGCACAATGTCGCAGCGATCGCGGATAAGCCGGTTCATTTCGCGGTAGATCGACGCGTCGCAGGTGGCCTGGTCGTCGGGCCGGCGCGCGTGCAGGGCGGCCACGCTGGCGCCCGCGTTGTAGCAGCGGTAGACGTCTTCGGCGATTTCGGCGGGCTGGGTGGGAAGGCGGGGGTTCTGGCTCTTGAATGCCATGCCCCCGGTCGGGGCGATGGTGACGATTACTTTGCGTTTTGCCATGGGGGGCTCTCTCGGGTGTGTGTCGGGCGGGACCGCGCGGGGGCGGGCGCGCGGGTGCTGCTCATTTCCACAGCGCGCAGCGGCTCTCGGCCTTTTTCGTGAAGGCTTCGTTGCCGTCGATGGTCTGCACGACGTTGAAATAGTCCCAGGGTTCCTTGGACTGGCCGGGCGTCTTGACCTGCAGCAGGTACATGTCATGCACGACCCGGCCGTCGGGGCGCACCACGCCGTCCTTGAGATAGATGTCGTTCAGCTTGTTGGCGCGCAGGTACGCGAGCACCTGCTCGGCGTCGTCGGTGCCGGTGGCCTTGACGGCGCGCAGGTATTGCAGCGTCGCGGAGTAGTCGGCGGCCTGCAGCGAGGAAGGCATGGCCTTGTGCCGTTTGTAGAACTCGCGGCTCCAGGCGCGGGCGTCGTCCGAGCCGTTCCAGTACCAGCTATCCGTGAGGTACATGCCCTGCGCCGTCGGCAGCCCCAGGGCGTGGATGTCGTTGATGAACATGATCAGGCCGGCCAGCTTCATGGTCTGCGTGACGCCGAACTCGTTGGCTGCCTTGATCGCGTTGGTGGCGTCGGCGCCGGCGTTCGCCAGGGCCAGGATTTCGGCCTTGCTGCCTTGCGCCTGGAGCAGGAACGAGGAGAAGTCGCTCGCCGACAGCGGATGGCTGACCGAGCCCAGCACGGCGCCGCCCGCGGCCTGGACCACGCGGGTCGTGTCGGCCTGCAGGGCGTGGCCGAAGGCATAGTCCGCGGTCAGGAAGTACCAGGTCTTGCCGCCCGTCTTGACCACGGCGCCGCCGGTGCCGCGCGCCTGGGCGACGGTGTCGTAGGCGTAGTTCAGGGTATAGGGCGTGCACTGCTCGTTGGTGAGCGCCGGGGCGCCGGCGCCGACCACGATGATGGGCTTCTTCTTCTCGGCGGCCACGCGCGACATGGCGAGCGCCGCGCTGGAGTTCGTGCCGCCGATCAGCATGTCCAGGCCCTTCTGGTCGAACCATTCCCGCGCCTTGGCCGACGCGATGTCGGCCTTGTTCTGGTGGTCCGCGGTGAGCAGCTCGATTTTCCTGCCGTCGATCGCGCCGCCCATCTCCTCGATGGCCATCCTGATGGCTTCCACGCCGCCGGGGCCGTCCGGGCCCGAGTACACGCCCGACAGGTCGGTGATGAACCCGATCCGGATGACGTCGTCCGAAACCTGAGCATGGGCAACGCCAGGCCCTGCGGACAGGGCGGCGCAGCAGACTGCGGCGGCGGACATCGCGCGCGACATTGACAACATTCCTGTCTCCTCTTATGTTTTTTGGCCCGACGGGCTTCCTTATTCTGTGGCCGGGTCTGTCGCGCAGACAGTCACCATGGTGACAAAGAACCCTAGGGTTTACCTGGGCCAGGCCACGTGGCCGGCGATGAGGAAGCGATGCGCATGGCGTCTGCGGACACGGGGGAGCAACCATTGAGCGCGCGGCAGCGGCAGGCGCAAAACGCGGTGGACACGATGCTGGGCGTCGTGCCCTGGTACAACGGCCTGCCGGACGCGGAGCGCGCGGAAATCCGCGCCGCGCTCCGCATGGTGTCGCTCAGGGCGGGCGAGTACCTGTTTCGCGCGGGCGAGCGCTCGCCCGGCTGGTACGGCGTGGTGGATGGGCTCGTGAAATGGTCGTCGCGCGGGGCCGACGGCAAGACGCTGTCGCTCGCGGGCTTCAGCACGGGAAGCTGGTTCGGCGAGGCCACCATGATCCGGGGCGCGCGTTTCGAGTACGAGGTCGTGGCCTTGCGGCCGAGCCGCGTGGTGATACTGCCGCGCGACACCTGCGAGCGGCTGTGGAACAACAACATCGCGTTCACCAAGACCTTGATGGAACATCTGGCGCAGCGGGTGGACTGGCTGATGGCGAGCTACACCGGCAATGTGCTGCTGGACGTGGACACCATGGTGGCGCGCGCCGTGGCGGCGCAGCTCGCGGCGCAATCGCATTCGGACACCAGCGGGCGCCTGCGGATGTCCCAGGAGGAAATCGCCAGCCTGTGCGGCGTGTCGCGCCAGCGCTGCAATGCGGCATTGATGCGGCTGGCCCGTGCCGGCGTGTTGCGCACGCACTATGGCGGCCTCACCGTTCTCGACCGTGACGCGCTGCACCGACAGGCGGAGATCGAGCGCAAATCCGTGGAATAGGGGGCGGACGCACGCGCCCGGACCGCGGGACCGCACGGCCCATGCGCCTGCTGCGCGGCATTTCGACAGTACACTTTTCCACAGGCTGGGCCGCTCCGCGGCGGCGCAAGCCGGGCAGGAGGAGGATCGGCGCCCGGCCCGCATTCGGGCCGATCATGGGCGATCTTCGCGGCATTGGCCGCGCATGCTGCGCAATGATGCGCGAATCGCGTCACAAGGGGTAGTTGCCATGTCTATCCATTTCGATCTCACGGATATGCAGTTGTTCATCAACATAGGCGATTCCTCCAGCCTGACGCGCGGCGCGGAGAAGTCGCACCTGTCCGCGCCCGCGGCGAGCATACGGATCAAGAATCTGGAAGACGCCTTCGGCACCCGGCTGCTCTACCGCACGCACCAGGGGGTAACGCTGACCCCAGCGGGCGAGGCGCTGAAGCGGCACGCCCACGCCATGATGGCCCAGGCCGAGCGCGTGCACACCGACATGCAGCAGTTCGAGCGCGGTGCGCGGGGGCTGATCCGGATAATGGGCAACACCACTTCCATGGCCGATGTGATGCCCGCCGTGCTCGGGCGCTTTCTACCGCTGCATCCGGACGTGGACATCGAGGTGCGCGAGCGGCTGAGCCACCAGATCGTCAAGGCGATCGCGGAAGGGGCGGCGGACCTGGGCGTGGTGGGAGGACGTCCGCCCTGCGAAAACCTGCAATTCCTGCCGTGCCGCGAGGACAACCTGGCGCTCATCGTGCCGCATGGCCATCCCCTGGACGGCCGCGCGGAGGTGGCGTTTTCCGACACGCTGGACTACTGCTATGTCGGACTGTCGGAATGGAGCGCGATCCATTCCTTTCTGGTGCATACCGCGGCCAGCGTGGGCAGGCCGTTCAGGTTCCGCGCCGAGGTGGGAAATTTCGACAGTGTTTGCCGGCTGGTGGAGGCCAACGTGGGTATCGGCGTCATAGCGCGGTCGGTGGCCGACGCCAGCGCCCTTACCCGGAAGATCTCGGTGATCCGGCTCTCGGACGGCTGGGCGGCCCGCAGGCTCAACGTCTGCATGCGCAGCCTGGACGAGCTTGAGCCGTTCGCGCGGGAACTGGTCGATATGTTCGTCGAGGAATCCGCCGGCGGCCAGCGGCGCGGGCAGCCCCGCGCGGGCGGCGTCAATCCAGCCCCAGGTCTGCGCGCACGCGGGGCAGGAACTCCATCATGGCCACCTGGAGCAGGAACTGGGCGCCCTGGATCATGATGAAATTGAAGCCGGCGTCGTGCAGCCGCTTTACGCGCTGGCGCATTTCGTCCAGCGTGTAGGCGTAGCTGGTGTTGGCGCCCAGCATGATGCCGCGTTCGCGCGCTTTCCTCACCGCCTTGTCCACCATCCGCCACAGCTCGGGAGCGTCGAAGTTCGGTTTCTTGGCATTGCCGCCCAGCACCTTGCTCAGGTCGGTCATGGCGAAGAAGAACATTTTCAGGTCGGGCAGGTCCAGTATGTCGTCGAAGTCGTCGATGGCCCCCTGGCTTTCCATGTGAGGAATGATGTAGGTGGACGCGGCCATTTCGTCCGTGCGCGCGGCCCACTCGCTGCCGCTGAAAGGGTGCACCCACAAGGCGCGGCGATGCCAGTCTTTGGCGATCTCCAGGGCTTCGGCGATTTCCCGCAGGCCGGAGTGCGAAATCAGCACGTATTCCGCTCCAATGCCCTGGAGGCGCGAAAGGTCCACGCCGATGCGCGCGTCGTAGCCGTGCCAGGGGTTGGTATGCATGCGCACCACCGGCGTGATGCCCGACCCTTCGCAGGCGCGGATCATGTTCTGCACGTCGCGGAAGTCCATGCCGGTGAACATCATGTCGATCATGATCCAGTCCAGGCCCAGGTGCGCGCACAGTTCGACGGTTTCCGGGTCGTTGGCCCAGACGCCCAGCGCCGTGCGGCCGGACTGCATGGTTTCCATCAGAAGGTTTTTCGGTTTCATCGCACTTTCTCCATTGAATGATGCCCGCCACGCATGGGCGGCAGTAAACGGGAAACGGATCTCAGGCCGGCGTCAGGGGGCGCAGCGCGCGGGGCGCGGCGCGGCGGCGCAGAACCAGCTTGAGCGCGGCCATGAACGCCATGCCCACCGCCATCTGCAGCAGGGAATAGCTGGCCAGTCGGGAGAAGTCCCCCACGTTCCAGGCCTCGAAGGCCAGCACGGAGAACGTCCGGTTCTGGGCCGTGTAGAGCACTACCACCATGGACAGCTCGGTCATGAAGAAGCTGAACAGCAGCATCCAGGCCGCGATGATGCTGGGCAGGATCAGCGGCAGGGTGATGCGCGTGAAAGTGCGGATCGGCCCGTATCCGCAGATGCGCGCGCTTTCCTCCAGCTCTGGATGGACCTGGACCAGGCTGGCGGAGATGGAGCGCACGGCATAGGCGGTGAAGCGCCCCACGAAGGCCAGGATGATGATGAGCATGGTGCCGTAGACGGGCAGCGGCAGGCCGATCCACACCAGCATGAATCCCACGCCGAAGGCGATGCCCGGAACCGAGATCGGCAGCAGCACCAGGTATTCGAGCAGGTCGCGGCCGGGCAGGCGGGTGCGCACCACCGCCCAGGAGATGAGGATGCCCGCCACGGTGGCGGCCGTGGCCGAAAGCACGGAGATCGTCACGCTGTTGCGCAGGGTGAACCACACGTCGTCGGTGGACAGCGCGGCGAGCATGTTGGCCAGATCGTATTGGCCCGACCAGGTGTAGCGCGAGCACGCGGCCGCCACCAGGACGGCGATGGGCGCCAGGATCGTGCCCGCGACATAGAGCAGCGCCAGCCCGCTGGCCGGCCAGCGCCAGGCGCCCAGGCCCAGCAGGGCGGGCCGGTAGCCCTTGCCGCTCACGGTGACGTACGAGCGTCCCCGGAGGGCCGCGTGCTGCAGCCACGTGGCCAGGCTGGACAGCAACAGCAGGTAGATGGCCAGCACCGCCATCACGCCATAGGCCGGCGGCACCTCCTGGGAGCTGATCCAGATGCGCGAAGTCAGCATCAGGATCTGCCGCGCCCAGCCCAGCACGACCGGCGTGCCGAACAGCCCCAGCGCAATCGTGAAGGCCAGCGCGGCGCCCGACAGGATGGCGGGCGCCAGCAGCGGCGCCGTGATGCGGCGCGCCGTCTGCAGCCGCGTCAGGCCGCACACCTGGGCGGCCTCTTCCAGGCTGGGATCCATGCTGCGCAGGCTGGCGGCCACGATCATCATCACATAGGGCGCCAGGTACATTCCGATCACCAGCAGGATGCCGGTGAGACTGTAGACGTCGAGCGCGCCCGGCAGCCCGGCGGAGACGAGCAGGCGGTTCATGATGCCGCTGCGCGGCGCCGCCAGCAGCGACCAGGCCACCGCGCCGACAAAGGGCGGTATGAAGATGGGAAGCTGGCAGACCCACTCCAGCATGGCGCCGCCGGCCGCGTCGGTGCGCACGAACAGCCAGGCCAGCACGACGCCGATGGCGGTGGCGACCAGCGATGCGCCCAGCGACACCAGCAGCGTGTTCCACAGCGCGACCCAATAGACTTCGCCGCCCAGCACGGCCTCGAAATAGCGGCTGGTGAAGCGGATGCCGCCGCCGTCCAGATCGACCACCGAGCGGTACAGGATGGAGGCCAGGGGCGCGACGATCAGCGCGGTCACGAACACGCCTAGCAGCAGCGTGTACAGCAGCATGGGCAGCTTTTGCCGCAGCGCGCCGCCGGCGGCGGTCTGGAGCGATTCCGGGGACGGCGGGGTGGCGCGGGTCAGCATGGGCTACTCCCGCACGATCCCGATGTCGCCGGGGCGCACCGCCAGCCCAATCTGCTCGCCCGGCTGGCGCAGTTCGCCGTCCAGCTGCACGGCGAGCATGCTGCCGGCATCGGTCGCGACGCGGTACTCGGTGCGGTCGCCGACGAAACTCGCCTGCTCGATGCGGCCGCGCAGCACGTCCGGCCCGTCGGCGTCCACGATGCGCCATTTTTCCGGCCGGATGCACAGCCGCGCGCCTTCGGCGGGCCGCTCGCGCAGCCCGGTGCGCAGCACGGCGCCGCCGGGCAGCACCACTTCGGAGGCGTCGCCGGCGCTCCTCCAGTCGAATTCCCCGATCAGGTTCGCGCGCCCCAGGAACTCGGCGGCATAGCCGCTGGCGGGATGGTCATACACGTCCTTGGGCGCGCCCTTCTGCACCACGCTGCCGTTGCGATACAGGTAAAGCGTATCGGCAAGAGACATGGCCTCTTCCTGGTCGTGCGTGACGAACAGGATGGTGCGGCCCAGCCGCTTCTGCAGGTCGCGGATCTCCGAGCGCATGGCCACGCGCAGCCGGGCGTCCAGGTTGCTGAGCGGCTCGTCCATCAGGATCACCGGCGATTCGGACACGATGCAGCGGGCCAGCGCGACGCGTTGCTGCTGTCCGCCCGAGAGCTGCGTCGCGTTGCGCGCCGCATAGGCGTCCAGGCCCACCAGTTCCAGCGTGGCCGTAACCGCCTGGCGGATGCGCCGCCGGTCGACGCCTGCCGCGCGCAAAGGCAGGCCGACGTTGTCGAACACGGTCATGTGCGGCCAGATGGCATACGACTGGAACATCATCGAGACGTTGCGCCGCTCCGGGGCTACCCATACGGCGGGCCTTTCCTGATAGACCGTGCGGCCGTCGATCTGGATGCGGCCGCCCGAAGGGCGCTCCAGGCCGGCGATGCAGCGCAGCGTGGTGGTCTTGCCGCAGCCGCTGGGCCCGAGCAGCACCGAGATGCGCGCCTGGTCGAAGGTTTCGGTCACGCCCTGCAGAACGCGGCTGGGCCCGAACGCCTTTTCCAGGCCCTGGAGGACGATGGACATGAGTAGGGATTGCCTGGGAACGGGGGCTGGGCTATTGGATGCCGGTGGCGCGCTTCCACATGCCGATGAGCTTTTCCTGGTCGCGCAGCGCCGCGGCGATGTCCAGCGGAAGCGTCTTCACCGACGCCAGCTCAGGCATGCCGCGCGGCGGGGCGGAACCGTTGCGCAGCGCATATTCGTTGGCCTTCTGCACGATGTCCTGGACGTCGCTCATCATGAAATCCACGAACAGCCGGGCCGCGGCCGGGTGCGGCGCATCCTTGAGCACCGCCACCGAGAACGGCGTGGCCACCGTGCCGGATTTCGGCACGATGAACTCCAGCGGCGCGCCCTTGGCGACCGCGCCGCTGTAGTGGTTGTTGACCACGTAGAACATCAGCGGCCGTTCGCCCGACAGCAGCTTGGAAAGACCCGCCGGCGTGGTCGGCGTCAGCTCCGCTCCGGACTGGACCAGGCCCCGGTAGATGGACATGGTCTTTTCTTCGCCGAAGTTCTGGTACAGCGCGGCGAGCAGCGAGAACGCGGCCGACGAGGTGCGCGGATCGTAGAACGTGATGAGGTTTTTCCAGTCGGGACGGGGATTGGCGAAGTCGAACCAGTCCTGCGGCGGCTGCACGCCGTCCAGATAGCTCTTGTTGGTGGCGATGCCGAGAATGAGTTCCTTGACCCGCTGGAAGTCCTTGCCTTCCGGCGCCGCGGACGCCGGGAAGTTCTTCAGTTCGGGAGAACGATAGGGCGCGAGCAGCCTTTCGTCCTGCATGCGGGTCAACACGTCTTCCAGCGAGAAGAAGACGTCGGCGGCCTGCTTGCGCGCGCCCCGCTCGGTGACGTGGCGGTTATAGATCTGCCAGCAACCCGCCAGGTAGGAACTGACCTGGATGCCGGGATAGCGCTTCTTGAACGCTTCCAGGTAGACCGGCGTCTGGGGCGGATCGCAGCCGTACACCACCAGGCTGCCTTCCTTTCTGGCGGCGGCTTCGAGCTCAGGGTCCGCCGCCCGGGCGGACTGGCCGCCGGTCAGGGACAGCCATGCCAGCAACAGCGGCAACAACAGGGCGCGCACGCCCTTGTTCGACAGGAACGCAACCATGGCTTTCTCCGGCATCTGTCGAGAACCGTCGCGCTGTCTCGACGCGGCCCCAGTATGGTCGAAGCCGGTTGCGCCCGGAATTTGAAATAGCGGAACGCGGCGTTAGCGGGGCGCTAATTTCGGATTCATGGAGGGGGCTCGCGGCGCTTGATGCGGGCCGTCGCATTTGGATGGCCCGGAGCCGTGAAATTGTGTGTCCAGGGCGGCCGCGCGAGGCCCGGCGGGATGCCGCTGCGAGGCGGCGCCCATATGCGTCACGTCATACCGCGGCGCGGCCAGCGCGGCCAGCGGATGTCCGGCTGGGCGGAACGGCTCAAACGCGACGAAGCACGATTGCGCGCTATCTGGGCTCGCTCTGCCTGGGTGGAGTAAAAGCTGTCGCGGCGTCGAGGCACGATGGGAGTCGCCCCGGCGTCGTCATCGGCGCAATGCCCGCGCCGGTTCTCCCATCAGTTCCACCAGCAACCCATACATGGACTGCGCGGCGGGCGAAAGCGTTTGCCCGGGCCGGGTGAGCAGGCCCACCGTCCGGGCAATGACCGGCCGGTGCAGGCGCACGAATGCGAGCCTGTGCTTGCGTGCGGGCCGGGCCAGCATGGGCAGGATGGTGACGCCCAGGCCGGCCCGCACGCTGGCGATCAGGGAGGCGCGGTTGGTGACGACCATGCCGGGGTCGGCGATCCAGGGCGGAATGTCGGGATGGCGCAGCGCCTCGAAAGTGGCGTTGCCGATCAGCCGTTCTCCTTGCAGCGCTTCCCAGTCCACCGGCTGCGGCAGCCTGGCCAGGCGGTGCGAGGCGGGGCAGATGATGCCGAACTCATCGAGCGCCAGGGGGCGGAACTCCAGCCGCGGGTCGTCGGCCAGCAGGCCGGCGATGCCGATGTCGGCTTCGCCGCTCAGCACCATCTGGCGCACGGCCTGCGAAGGGATGTCGACGGCGCGCAGGCGCACGCGCGGCCATTGGCGCGCGTAGCGGGAGAGGATGTCGGGCAACCACTCGTCGGCCAGCGAGGGCATCACCGCCAGGGCCACCGAGCCTTGCCGGGCCTGGGCGAGTTCGCTGGCTTCCAGGCGGACGCGGTCGTGCACGGCCAGCAGCTCGCGGAACAGCGGCAGCAGGCTCAGGCCGAGCGGCGTGGGCAGCGCGCGCTTGCCGGGTTCGAACAGGGGGGCGCCGACCTGCCGCTCCAGATCGTCCATGGCGGCCGACACTGCGCCCTGGGACCGGAACGTGGCGCGGGCCGCCGCCAGAAAGCTGCCGCTGTCCACGGCGGCCACGAACTGGCGGAGGTGCTGGATCTTGAAGGGCTCCATGGCGAAACTCGCGGCTTAATTTGGATTTTCTGAATTTTATTTTCATTAATTTGATTTGCCAAAACTTCCCGGCCCCCCGACCATAACGCTGCAACCAAGGGAGGCCACATGGCACTGGAAGTACGCAAAGTCGTTTCCTACATCGAGGAGACGCGCATCGAAGGCGGCAAGGAGGCGGCCCGGCCCTTGCTGATGATCCTGAGCGCCGCCGTGGTGAAGAATCCGTGGGCGGGCAAGCCGTTCACCGAAGACCTGCGCCCGGAGATCCTGCGCATCGCGCCGCCGCTGGGCGAGCTGCTGGTCGGGGAAATTCTGCGCCACGCGGGTTCGGGCGAGCGCGTCGAGGGCTATGGCAAGGCCGCCGTGGTGGGCGCGGACGGAGAGGTGGAGCATGCGTCGGCGCTGATCCACACGCTGCGTTTCGGCAACAAGTACCGGAATGCGGTGGGCGGCACCAGCTACCTGAGTTTCACGAATTCGCGCGGCCCCATGGGCTGCCCGATCGTGGTGCCGATGATGCACAAGAATGACGAGGGCATGCGCTCGCATTACCTGACGGTGCAGACCACGATTGCCGATGCGCCTGCCGCGGGCGAGATCGTCGTGGCCCTGGGCGCGAGCGTGGGCGGGCGGCCGCATCACCGTATCGGCGACCGCTACCAGGACATGCAGGAACTGGGCGCGCAGCCCGGCGGGCAGGCATGAATCCGCTGAGCGGCGTGTCGCGCAGCGGCTCGGCGCGCCCGTGGTGCTGATTCACGGGGTGGGGCTGGATCGCGGCATGTGGGACGAGCTTGCGCTGGCGCTGGACGGCGTCTGCGAAGTGATCCGCTACGACATGCTGGGCCATGGCGCGACGCCGTTGCCGGACGGGCAGCCCGATCTGGACGCGTATGTGGCCCAGTTGGAAGCGGTGATAGACGGCCTGGGCCTGCAACGGCCTTGCGTGCTCGGCTATTCCATGGGCGGTCTGGTGGCGGGGCGCTTTGCGGCCCGGCATCCCGGCAAGCTGGGCAGGCTGGTGCTGATGAGCACGGTGTTCCGGCGCGATGCGGCGGAAATCCAGGCGGTGCAGGCCCGCTTGCGGCAGGCCGAGAGCGGCGACCGCGAGGCCGCGGCCGATGCCTCCGTCGAGCGCTGGTTTCGCCGGCGTTCCGCCAGGCGCGCCCCGGACGCGTGGCCGCTTTCAGGCGGCGCCTGCTGGACAACCGGCAGCCGGACTTCCTGGCGGCATACCGCCTGTTCGCCGCCGGCGGCGACGTCTTGCCGCAGGCCGCGCCCCGCATCGCGTGCCCGACGCTGGTGATGACCGGCGCGCAAGACCCGGGCTCCACGCCGCGCATGGCCGCGGAGCTGGCGACGGCCATTCCCCGCGCCATGCTGGACGTGGTGCCGGAGCAGAAGCACATGCTGCCGGTCGAGAACGCGCCGAGGGTGGCGGCGGCGCTCGAAGCTTTCCTGGACGGCAGGGCGGTCGGCCAGGCCGCCTGATCCCGTCCGCACGCATAAAGAAAGGAGACAACTCATGGAACGCAGACAAATGCTCGCGGCGCTCGGGGCCCTGGGCACGCTGGCCTGCCTGGGCGGGCTGCGCGCGCAGGCGGCCGCGGCGCCGCTGCACGTGATCGTGCCGTTTCCGCCGGGCGGCGGCACCGACGTGCTGGGCCGCGCGCTGGGCTTCAGCCTGGAGAAGCTGCTGGGCCGCACGGTCGTGGTGGAAAACAAGCCGGGCGCCAGCGGCATCGTGGGCGCGGAGTACGTGGCCAAGTCGGCGCCGGACGGCAATACGCTGCTGTTCTCGGGGCTGGTGCCGTCGGTCCGCTACTACAGCCGCCCGGTTTCGCAGATCGGCGCGGAGCTGAAGCCCGTGTGCATGATCGCGCGCTCGCCCTATCTCGTGGTGGTCAATCCCAAGGCACCCGCCCGGACGCTGCAGGAGCTGGTCCAATGGGCCGGACGCTCTCCGGGCGACCTGACTTTCGGGTCGCCGGGCAATGCCACGCCGCAGCACCTGGCCACCGAGCGGTTCCGCAGCCGGGCCGGCATCGACGTGCTGCACGTGCCGTATCGCGGCACCGGGCCCATGATGACCGATCTGCTGGGCGGGCAGATCCAGTTCGTTTTCGCCACGGTGGCGGCGGCCGAGCAGCATGTGCAGTCCGGCCGCCTGCGCGCGCTGGCGGTGACCAGCGCCGGGCGGCTCGACCGCCTGCCCGACGTGCCCACGGTGGGCGAGGCGGGTTTCCCGGGCTTCGAGGCCGAGATCGCGTTCGGCACCTATGTGGCCGCGGGTACGCCGGACGATGCGGTGGCCGCCTTGAACCGCGCCATCAACCAGGCGCTGACCGACGCCGGCGTGCGCGCCAGGCTGTTGGAGCAGGGGTTCGTGCCGGTCGGCGGCACGCCGGCGGACCTGGAAAAGCGCCTGGTGGCCGAGGTGCAGGCAATCTCCGAGCTGCTGCGGTCGGGCCGGGTCCGCATCGACGCCGCTTGAGGGGCGGCGGTTTCGATAGCGGGACGGCGCGCCGCCGCTGTCCCTATTTAGGCGCCCTCGTCATTGCGGGTTAACATTGCGCTTGCTCCGGGGTGCACGCCAGTGCTGAGATCCAGACCCGCGAACTTGACCCGGTTCATGCCGGCGTAAGAAGAGCATTGACCTCGACGAGGGGGCGCATGCCGGCGCCGCCGGCACGGGCGGGCTTCGGAGCTTCCAGGTACAGGAACACGAAAGCCCATGAACTACGCCGAACCGCCGGTCGCGGACATTCTCGAATTCATCGCCCAGGACGGCTGCACCGACGAGCAGTTCGACCGGCTCGCGCTGCGCCTGTTTGCGTATCAGTACGGCGCCAACGCCGCCTACCGCGGTTTCTGCCAGCGCCGCGGCGCCACGCTGCGCACGGTAAAGACGTGGAGCGACATCCCGCCGGTGCCCATCGACGCGTTCAAGGCGATGGAGCTGCGCTGCGAAGCGCCTTCGCCGGCGGAGCGCGTATTCATGACCAGCGGCACCACGCGCGCCGACACGCGGGGGCGGCACTTCCATCCGCGGCTGGACGTCTACGACCTTTCCATGACGCGCAACTTCGCGCGGCGCTTCATGCAGGGCGCGGAGCGCCTGCCGATGGGCATTCTTTTCCCCGATGAGATCGCCATGCCGAACTCTTCGCTGGCGCATTATCTGGCGCTGGCCAAATCCGGGTTCGGCGCGGCCGGCAGCCGATACTTCATGTCGCCGCAGGGCATCGACCTGGACGGCCTGTGGCAGGCGCTGGAGCAGGCCGAGCGGCAGGGCGAGCCTTATGCGCTGCTCGGGGCGAGCTACGGCTTCGTGCACGTGATCGACGCGATGCGCAGGCAAGGCCGCTCTTTCCGCCTGCCGCCGGGCAGCCGCATTCTCGATACGGGCGGCTACAAGGGGCAGTCGCGCGAGCTGCCGCTGGACGACTTCTACTCGTCGCTTTCCGAGCTGCTGGGCGTGCCGCGCGCGCTGTGCATCAACATGTACGGCATGACCGAGCTGAGCACCCAGTTCTACGACGACGGCAATGCCGTCGTGCCGTCGGTGAAGTCGGGGCCGCACTGGATACGGTCGCGCCTGGTGGACCCGGCCACGGGCCGCACGGTGCCGGCCGGCGAGCGCGGGATCCTGGCGCATTGCGACCTGGGCAACTTCAACTCGGTCAGCACCATCCTCACCGAGGACGTGGGCCAGCCGGCCGAGGGCGGGTTCCTGCTCCTGGGGCGGGCCGGGGGCGCGCAGGCCAAGGGCTGCTCGCTGGCGGTCGAAGAATTCATCCGGTCGGCCGCGCCATGAACACGCGCCGGGTCGAGGCGGGTTATCTGCCCGGGCTGGCCGCGGCCGAGGTCCAATGGCAGGCGCTGTCTTTCGAGCGGGACGGCGAACGGCTCGAGGTGGCCGTGCCGGTGCTGTCCGCGCCGCAGATGGAGGCCCTGGCCGCGCGCGTGCGGCGCGCGAGCGCGCAGCATCTGAAGACCATGACGGTGTCGGAGATCATCGCCGTGATCGACCGCGCCGTCGGCCGGCTGCTGGACCGCGACGATCCCTACCGCCGGCGGGCCGACGCGCTGCTGCCGTTCGTCAGCGGCTATGACGCCGAGATGGTCCGCCTGGGACTGACCGGCTTGCTCAAGACCTTTCGCGCGCCGCAGCTGCATCGTTTCGTGGCCGAGGATTTCCCCAACCCGAAGGTGCTGGACGGCTTCCAGCCCGCGGCCAAGGGCGGCGCGGTGCGCGCCTACGGTCCGGGGCTGCTGGCGCACAGTTGGGCCGGCAACGTGCCCGCGCTGGCGCTGTGGAGCCTGGTCTGCGGGCTGCTGGTCAAGGCCGGCAGCATTGGCAAGGTGCCCAGCGCCGAGCCGCTGTTCGCCGGCTGGTTCGCGCGGTTGCTGGCCGAGGCGCATCCGCCGCTGGCCGATTGCCTGGCAGTGGTGTGGTGGCGCGGCGCGGGCGGCGATGAAGCCGACGCGCTCTATGCGCAGGCGGACGCCGTGGTGGCCTATGGCGGCAACGAGGCGCTGCAGGCCATCCAGCGCCGCCTGCCGGTCACCACGCGCTTCCTCGCCCATGGCCACAAGCTGGGCTTCGGCGTGGTGAGCGCGGCGGCGCTGGACGCCGTGAACGCCCCGGCCGTGGCCCGGCGCGCCGCCTGGGACGTAATGCGCTACGACCAGCAGGGCTGCTACTCGCCGCACATGTTCTACGTGCAGCGCGGCGGCGCGGTGGCCCCGCGCGAATTTGCCGGCTACCTGGCCGGCGAGCTGGCCAACCTGCAGCGGCGCTATCCCCGCCGCGCGCTGGACCTGGAAGAGTCGGCGGCGCTCGCGAAATGGCGGCAGTCCATCGAATGGAAGGCGGCGGGAGCCGGCGACGCGCTGCTGGGCGATCCCGGCGCGGCGTGGACCGTGGTTTACGCCGACGCGCCGCAGGAGCTGGCGCCCACCGCGACGCAGCGCAGCATCGTCGTCGCGGCCATCGGCTCGCTGGACGAGGTGGCCGCCGCCGTGGCCGGCCGCGCCTTGGCCGGCCGCGCCTTGGCCGGCCGCGCCAGCTTTCTCCAAACGGCTGGGGTGGCGGCGGCGCCCGAGGAGCTGTACCGGCTCGCCGAACAGCTGGGCGCGGCGGGCGTTACCCGCATCAGCGCCCTGGGTGCCATGAGCGTACCCGAGGCGGGCTGGCATCATGATGGCCGCTTCAACCTGCTCGACCTGGTGCGCATGACCGAGATCGAGCAGTCGGCCGAAGCAGCGGCCGAGCCCTACGCGCCCTACGAGCCATGAGCCGAGTCATGAGCGCGGTCGCGGCCATGCCGTTTCTCGACATCCGGGGCGTCAGCTACGGCTACCCGGGCCGGCCGGCCGTCGTGGACGGCATCGACTGGCGGCTGGAGGCCGGCGGTTTTCATTGCCTGGTCGGGCGCAGCGGCTGCGGCAAGACCACGCTGCTGAAGCTGGCGGCGGGCCTGCTGGCGCCGCGGTCGGGCCGCATCGTGCGGGCGGACGGCACGCCGGCCGCGCCCGGTCCGCAACTGGGCTATATGTTCCAGGCGCCCACGCTGCTGGAATGGCGCCGCGTCATCGACAACGTGCTGTTGCCCGTTTCGCTGCAGCGCCGCCCGCTCGCCGCCGACCTCGAACGCGCCCGGGGCCTGCTGGACATGCTGGGGCTGTCCGGCCATGCGCAGCACTACCCGAGGCAGCTGTCCGGCGGACAGCAGAGCCGCGCGGCGCTGGCGCGCGCCCTGATCCTGGAACCGGCGCTCCTGTTGCTGGACGAGCCCTTCGCGGCGCTGGACGCCATCACGCGCGGCGAGCTGCAGGACGACCTGATGCGGATGTGCCGCCTGCGCAGCACGACCGTGCTGTTCGTGACGCACGATATCGGCGAGGCGGTATACCTGGGCGACCGCGTGGGCGTCATGCACCGGGGCCGCCTGGTGGCCGACATCCCGGTGAGCCTGCCCGCGCCGCGCACGCCGGCCATGCGCCACGAGGCGGCCTTCAACCAGGCCTGCGCGCGTGTCTTCCAGGCCATGACCGGAGACGGGCCATGAAGCGGGCGTTGAATCCGCGCGTCCTGGCCGCGGCGCTGTTCGCGGCGCTGCTTGCCATCTGGGAGCTCACCGTGCGGCAGGCCGGCATTTCGGCGCTGGTGCTGCCCGCGCCCTCGGCCGTGGTCCGCACCTTGTGGACCACCCTGGGCTCGGGCTATCTGTGGCCGCACATCGGCGCGACCCTGGCCGAGATGCTGCTGGGGCTGGCGCTGGGCGGCGCGGCAGGCCTGGCGATGGGCGTGGCCCTGGCCGAATCGTCCCTGCTCGATCGCATGTTCAAGCCCTACGTCGTCGTGAGCCAGGTCGTGCCCAAGCTGGCGCTGGCGCCGCTCTTCGTGCTGTGGTTCGGATTCGGCATGCTGCCCACCATCGTGATGACCGCGCTGATCTGCTTTTTCCCCTTGATGGAGAACACGCTGACCGGCCTCGGGCAGGTCGATCCCAACCGGCTGCAATTGTTCCGCATGCTGGGCGCGTCGCGCGCGCAGACCCTGCTGCGCCTGAAGCTGCCCGCGGGCCTGCCTGGCATCCTGGCCGGCTTGCGCGTGGCGGTGGTGCTGGCGCTGGTCGGCGCGGTGGTGGGCGAATTCATCGGCGCCAGCCGCGGGCTGGGGGCGGTCATCATCGCCGCGCAGGGCATGATGGACACGCCGCTCATGTTCGCGGCGCTGACCGTCATCGCCTGCATCGGCCTGCTGTGCTATCAGGCCGCGCTCATGCTGGAAAGGCGCCTGCTGCGCCCCTATGCGGATCATTCATGACACACACCAGGAATCCTCCCATGCGTCCGTCTCCCACCCGCCGCGCGCTGCTGGCCGCGGCCGCGGGCTTCGCCGCGGCGTCGCTCGCGGCCCCCGCCGCCCGCGCCCAGGCCGCGGCTTCCGGCAAGATCGTCCTGGCCGGCTGGAGCAAGCCCATCGCCGAGATCACCAACCTGCTCGCCGAACCCGACAAGGGCTTCTTCAAGGCCCAGGGCGTGGCTCTCGTCTATCTGCCGGGCGCCGGCGGAGGCGACGCCATCCGCAATATCCTGAGCGGCCAGGCCGACGTGGCGTTCACCGATCCCGGCTCCTTCTTCATGGCGCTCGACAAAGGCGAAAAGCTGCGCGCCATCTACGACATCTATCCGCAGAACGTTTTCAACGTGGTGTCGCTCAAGTCGGCCCGCATCGTCCGCCCGGCGGACCTGAAGGGCAAGCGCATCGGCGTCTACAGCCTGTCCAGCGGCACGCGGCAGAACCTGCTCGTGCTGCTGCACCAGGCCGGCCTGAGCGAGTCGGACGTGGAAATCGTGGTCACCGGCGTGCTGAACTTCGCGCCCCTGCTGCAGGGCCAGGTCGACGCCACCGCGGCCACCGACACCGGACTGCTCGCAGGCCGGCGCCGCGGCCTGGGGGATGTCGACGTCATGGAAATGCGCGACTACATCAACGTCTCCAGCGACCTGTTCGTGGTGCGCGAGCAGGTCTACCAGGAGAAGAAAGCCCTGCTGCGCGCCTTCCTGCGAGCCTACCGCGACAGCGCCGCCTGGATGATCGCCCGGCCGGAAGAGGCGGCCTCGATCGCTTCCAAACGCGCCATCGACGGCACCGACCGCCAGGTCAATCTGGAGGTGATCCGCCTGCGCAACGCCGCCGCGGTCGCGCCGCCCGGCCCGGACGGCAAGGCGCGTCCGCTGGGCGCTTTCGACCTCGAACGCCTGCAGAAGGCGGCCGACGCTTACCGCGAACTGGGCCTCATCCAACGCCGTATCGACGTGGCCGGCGTGGTCGACGCCGGCCTGCTGCCGGAGTCGTGACATGAACGCTTCCCGAAAATTCGCAGGCAAGGTGGTGCTGGTGACCGGCGCCAGCCGGGGCATCGGCGCCGAAATCGCGCGCAGCTTCGCGCGCGAAGGCGCGACCGTGGTCGTCAATTACCTGAACAATGCCGCCGCCGCGGACGCCGTGGTCGCGCAATGCCAGGACGCCGGCGGCGACGCCTGGGCCGTGCAGGCCGACGTCGGCTCGCCGGAAGCGGTGCGCGCCATGATGGACGCCATCGTGCTGGAAACCGGCCGTCTCGACGTGCTGGTCAACAACGCGCTGCGGCATTACGCCTTCGATCCGCGCCGGCGCACCGCCTTCGGCGACCTGGGCTGGGCCGACTACCAGGCGCAGTTCGACGGCGCGGTCGGCGCGGCCTTCAACACCTGCGGCGCCGCGCTGCCGCATTTCAGGCGGCGCGCCCAGGGCTGCATTGTCAATATCGTCAGCAATCTCGTCGAGCATCCCGTGGTGCCATACCACGATTACACCACCGCCAAGGCCGCGCTGGCGGCATTCAGCCGCAATCTCGCGGTCGAGCTGGGGCCTTTCGGCATCCGGGTGAACTGCGTCGCGCCGGGCCTGGTGTACCCCACCCAGGCCAGCGGCGGCACCCAGGAGTCCTTCCGCGAATCGCTCATCGCCGCCACGCCGCTGCGCCGCATCGCCCGGCCCGAAGACGTCGCCGGCCCGGTGCTGTTCCTGGCTTCCGACTGGAGCGGGTTCATGACCGGACAGGTGCTGTTCGTGGATGGGGGACTGGTGATGCGTTGAGGCGGCGGCATCGCGCGCAGCGCGCTGCATCCGCGCGCGGCCCTGGCGCGCCCCGCCGCCGCGTTCCGGGATTTCATGATGCACGCGGCGGGCAGTGAGCGCAGCGGCCCGCGGCCGCGGTTTTTCAGGCCGGGCGGGCCAGGGCGAGCCCGGCGCGCGGCGCCCGGGCGGTGAGGATGGATCCGGACACGGATTCGGTGCAGTAGAGGGTGCGCCGGTCCGGGCCGCCGAACGCGAGGTTGGTGGTGGACATGCCTGCGGGGCTGCGCCATACCGTCGTCGGCTCGGCCCGGTGATCGAGCCGCCAGACATAGCCCAGGCCGGGATTGCAGACGAGCAGGTTGCCCTCCACGTCCACCGCCAGGCCGTCCGGTCCGCTGGGGCCGTACGATGTGAAGAACTGGCTGACCTTGCTCACGCTGCCGTCGGGCAGCAGGGGCACGCGCCAGACGCAGTTTCCGCGCGTCACCGCCAGGTAGAGCACTTTTTCGTCGGGCGACAGCGCCACGCCGTTGGGGCTGGGCACGTTCGCCAGCAGCAGGTCGAGCTGGCCGTTGCGGCGCAGCCGGTACAGGCGGCCGGAGGGATCGTGCAATCCGCTCTGTCCCTGGTCGGTGAAGTAGAGATTGCCGTCGCGGTCGAAGACCAGGTCGTTCACGCCTTTGAAGCGTTCGCTGTTGCGGCGCTCCAGGTAGGGACGGACCGCGCCGCGGGCGAGGTCCAGCGCCATGAGGCCGTTCTTGTAGTCGGTGATGAGCAGATGGCCGGCATCGAGGAACTTCATGCCGTTCGGCTCGCCGTCGTACTCGGCCACCAGCGTCCACTGGCGCGCGGGGTCGATGCGGAACACGCGGCCCCAGGGAATGTCCGCCACATAGAGGTTGCCGGCGTCGTCGAAGACGGGGCCTTCGAGAAAGGAATCGGCCGGGGCGCCGCCGCGGTTGGCGTCGGACCAGGCGCTGCGCTGCGGTTTGCGGAACCGCTCCGGCATGGCGGACCACACTTCGAATTCGACCACGTCGGGCGCTTGCAGCAGGAACATGGGATAGCTCCGGTAAGTGAATGGGGGACGGCGCCGGCTCAACGCGCGTCGAAGCCGATCTTCCTGGCGACGTTGCCCCACATGGCGCCGCTGTCCTGCAGGATGCGGGCGAATTCCTGCGCGTCGGCGGCGCGCGGCTCGGCGCCCATCCGGGTGGCGAATTCCCGCATTTCGGCGGTGGACATGACGGCGGCGATGTCGCGCTGAAGACGGTCGAGCACGGGCTGCGGCGTGCCTTTGGGCGCCCACAGGCCGGTCCAGTTCATGACGCCGAAGTCTGGCACGCCGGCTTCGGCGAAGGTCGGCACGTCTGGCAGGACGGCCAGCCGCCCCGCGCCGCTGACGGCGAGCAGGCGGAGCTGGCCGCCTTGCACCGGGCCCATGATGCCGGTGGTGGAGGCGAACTGGAAATCGATGACCTTGCCCAGCACGGCCTGTGTGGCTTCGGCCGCGCCCTTGAAGGGCACGTGCATGAATTTCACGCCGGTGGCGATGGCGAGCGCCTCGGCCGCGAAGTGCGGCGTGGTGCCGGGCCCGCCCGAGCCGTAGGTGACGACGCCGGGCTGCTTGCGCGCCTGCGAGAGCAGGTCGTCCAGCGTCTTGTACGGCGAGTCGGCGCGGACGGCCAGACCCATGGGGGCGAAGACGAAGGCGGAGACGGGCCGCAGATCCTGTGCGGGATCGAAGGGCAGGTTCTTGAAGATATACGGCAGCAGCGAATACGTGGTGTCGTTGGCCACCAGGGTGTAGCCGTCGGCCGCGGCGCGCGCGGCCTGGTTCGCGCCTATGGTGCCGGTGGCGCCCGGCTTGTTCTCGACCACGAAGCTCTGGCCGGTCCGGGCGGCGAGCATCTGCGCCATCTTGCGCGTGGCGACGTCGACGGCGCCGCCCGGGCCGTAGGGAACGATGATGCGCACGGAACGCTCGGGCCATTCGGCGTGCGCCGCGCCGGCGCATGCGATGAGGGCGGCGGCCAGCGCCGCGCGTTTCAAAAGAGCGGATACGGAAAAGCGATGGCGTTGCATATGTCTTCCTCGATTCGATGTTCTGCCGCGGGCCTATTCGGCGCTTAGCCCGAGGTCGCGCGCGAGCGCACTGTATTCCCTGACTTCGTCCGTCAATTGGGCCTGGAAGCCGGCGCCGCAGGTCTGTCTGGGCTGCATGCCGAGGGCCTTCAGGCTTGCGGCCGTTTCCGGCGCGGCGGCGAAGCGCCTGCTCAACGCTTCGAGGCGTTGCCGTATGTCGTCCGGCAGCCCCGCGGGCGCCAGCACGCCATACCAGGCGTCGGCGGCGTAGCCATGGACGCCGGCCTCGTCGAAGGTCGGCACGCCGGGGAGCTGCGGCACGCGGCGGGGCGACGCGACGGCCAGGGCGGCGAGCTTGCCGGACGTTATCTGGGGCAGGACCGAGCCGAGCGTCGCCAGCGAACTGTCGACCTGGCCGCCCATGAGATCGGAGACGGCCTGGGCCGCGCCCTTGTACGGGATATGGTTCATGGAGGCGCCGGTGAGCTGCAGGAACCGGGCCGTGGCGAAATGGCCGGAGCTGCCGGTGCCGGGCGTGGCATAGGTGTGCTTGCCCGGCTCGGCTTTCAGCCGGGCAAGAAAGTCCGCCATGCTCACGGCGGGCAGGGCGGGCCCCACCACCAGCACGGTGGGGCTGGCCGCGACCGCGCAGATCGGCGTGAAGGAGCGCAGGGCGTCGAATTTCACGCGGTCGCGGTAGAGCGCCGGGATCATGGTGTGATTGGTGGCGCCCATCAGCAGCGTGTAGCCGTCCGGCGCGGCCTTGGAGACGGCTTCGGCGGCCAGGATGGTATTGGCGCCCGGCTTGTTCTCGACCACGAAGGTCTGCCCCAGGGCCTGCGACGCATACGAGGCAAAGGCGCGGGCGACCACGTCCGTCGGTCCGCCGGGCGAGAAGCCGACAATGATGCGCACCGGCCGCTCGGGATAGGCGGCATGCGCCGCGCCGGCCAGCAGCGCGAGGGCCAGCATGGGAAGGATTTTTTTCATGGAATGTCTCCTGCGTCGGCGGCGTCGTGGCGCGCGCCGAGGATCGTCAGTTTTTCCGGATGCCGGCGTCGGCCAGCACTTGGGCGGCGCGCCGCATTTCGCCGTCGAGAAACGCGTTGAACTCGGCGGCCGTGGAGCCGACGGGCTGTGCGCCCAGCTCGGCCAGACTGCGGCGCAGGCCGGGATCCCGCAGCGTGGCGTGCACCGCCTCTTCGACGCGGGCGGCCACGTCGGCGGGCAGGCCCGCCGGCGAGAAAATGCCGTTCCATTCGTAAACCGCGTAGTCCGCCAGGCCCGTCTCGGCGACCGTGGGAACGTCCGGCAACTCGGGTACGCGCTCGCGCGAGGTGACGGCCAGGGCGCGCAGCTTGCCGCCTTTCACCAAGGGATAGGACGCCGCCATGTTGCTGAACATCATGTCCACCTGTCCGCCCATCAGGTCGGTCAGGGCGGGCGCGCCGCCCTTGTAGGGGATGTGGGTCAGGGTCAGGCCCCTGCCCTGCGAGAACGAAGCCGCCGCGATGTGCTGGGCCGTGCCCTGGCCGGGCGTGGCGTAGGTGAGATGGCCCGCGCGGGCCGCGGCTGCCAGGTCGTCGACCCGCCGGTACGGCGCCTGGGACGGCACCACCAGCAGATTGGGCGTGAGGCTGACCAGCGCGATCGGGCGGAAGTCGCGCCTGGGGTCGTAACTCAGCGACTTATAGAGGGCGGGGTTGATGGCGAATGCGGTGGCGTCGTAGAGCAGGGTATAGCCGTCGGCGGGGGCGCGCGCCACGCTGGCGGCGCCGATGGTGCCGCTTGCGCCGGGGCGGTTTTCCACGACCACGGGCTGGCCCAG
>NZ_LHSJ01000180.1:0-8625 GCF_001270295.1 Achromobacter sp. DMS1
CAGCCTGCAAAAGCTGGCGGCGCGGCAGGCCGACGAAACGGCAACGCTGCACGCCGCGCAGCGCCGGCAGCGAGAAGACTTCGACCGCGGCCTGCGCGCCGTGCTCGACAAGGCCGGCGCCGACATCGCCGCCCTGCTCGCGTCGCTGGGGCCCGACCGCGCGGCCGCGCCCGACTCCGCCCAGGACGCCTACGCGCTGACCCCGGGCAAGGCCGAACGCAACAAGCTCCAGATCGGCTATTCCCGCGCCTGCATCGGCATCGACAGCTACCTGGCCAGCCACGGCGTCGCCGGCATGCCCGGGGCCAGCCGGACGCCCGCGCGCAGCCTGAACTCCGTCATGGCCGCGGTGCTGGGCGTGTCGGTCAAATTCCGCAAGGACTTGCGCCGCATGTTCTGCGAGCCGGCCGGCCGCTTGCGCTTGCAGGCGGATTTCACGCACTACTATGAGCTTTCGGACGACCGGCAGGCGCTGGCCGCGCGGATCGCCGAACTGGACGCGGCGCAGGCCGACACGCGGCGAGCCCTCGACGCCCTGCACGCCCCTGCCCTGCGCGGCATGCATGCCCGGGACACGGCATGAACGATGAAGCGCGCTTCATCGCCGGCACCGACCTCGCCGATGCCGTCGGGCCGGACAGCCGGGCCGCAACGCAGGCCCTGCGCGAGTGGCTCGCGCAGTTTCAGCACGCCCTCGCCGGCCATCGCCTGGACAGCGCGTGGCCGCAGGCCCAGGCGCCGCTGGCGCGGGCCGCCCGCGCCCTGGATGCCGGACTGCGGCGCCTCGCGGGAACCTGGACGGCGGGGCTGGCCGAACTCGAACCCGCCCGCCAGCTAGCCGAGTCCTGCGCCGGCCAGATCATGCTGCTGGTGTTCGGCAAGTTCAATGCCGGCAAGAGCTCCCTGTGCAACTTCCTCGCGCAGCGCCACAGGGCCCACGGGCGGCAGGTCCGCTTCTTCCACGTCGGCCCCGATGGCGTTTGCGACAGCGAAACGCCCCTGCGGGAAGGCGCCACCGAAACCACCCGGCGGCTGCAAGGCGTGCGCCTGGGCGACAGGCTGGTATTGCTGGACACCCCCGGCCTGCACTCCGGCGAACAAGCCAACGCCGCACTCACCCGGCGCTACCTCGACAGCGCCGACGGCGTGCTGTGGCTCACCGGTTCATCCTCGCCCGGCCAGGTCCGCGAACTGGACGACCTCGGGCGCGAACTGCTGCGCCGCAAACCCCTGCTGCCCATCATCACGCGCAGCGACTGCTACGACGAAGACGAAGTCGACGGTGAAATCCGGAAAACGCTGTGCAACAAATCGGCGGCGGACCGCGACCTGCAGCAGGCCGACGTGGAAAGCCGCGCCCGCGGCAAGCTGGCCGAACTCGGCGCCGACCCCGGGCTCCTGAAAACGCCGGTTTCCATTTCGGTCCGCATGGCCTCGGCCCAGACGCCCGCCGCCATGGCCGAAGCCGGCTTCGATGCGCTCTATGCCGCGCTGCGGGCCCTTATCCAGCCCATGCTGGCATACAGGCAGCGCAAGCCGGCCGAGATGCTGCTGCACTACCTCCAGGAAAACGTCGCCGGCCCGATCGCGCGCGACATCCGCCCGGGCCTGGACGCCCTGCGCCGGCAGGCGCAGGCCGCGCTCGCCTGGCAACAAGACCAGCGGACCCGGCTTGCCGAGGCCAGCCTGCGCCGTATCCTGCCCGCCCTCCCGGCGCTGCTGGACAACCCGGCGGCCGACTTGCCGGCCCAGCCTGGCGCGCATGACGCTGCAAGCCTACGCCGCCGTCGCCGCCGAGGCGCTGGCCGACTACCGGATCGACATCCCCGCCGCCCTGCCCCATCCGCCTCTGGACCGCCACGCCGCCCGCTCCGATCCCTGGCAGCGTTATTCCGACGTCAAGACCGGCCTGCGCGCGAGCCTGCTGCGGCTGGAAAAAAACAGCCTCGATCAATGCCACGGGCAGAGCCGGGCATTCCTCGAAACGCTGGAGGCGCTCGACACGGCTTTGGAGGCCGGCCTCACCCGGCTGGCCGGACTGGCCCGGCGCCTGCGCGAGGAAGGCGCAGCCTTGCCCCGGGCGGAAAACGCGCCGGCTGCCGATTGATCCGTCGCCAGGAAAGACGCGGACGCCCTCGCCCCGGCAGACCGGCGATCAGCCTTCCGCCGCCACCTGGCGCAGCACCTGCTCGTACACGTCGGGAGGCTGCCCGCCCGACACAAGATACTTGTCATTGATGACGAGAGACGGGACCGATGAAATGCCGCGACTGCGCCACTCGGCCTCCTCGGCCCGGACCTCTTCCGCATAACGCCCGGAGGCCAGCACCTCGCGGGCCTCGGCTTCGTCCAGCCCCGCCTCCCCGGCCGCCCGCGCCAGCACCTCGGGGTCGCGGGTGTCCAGGTTCTCGTGGTGATAGGTTTCCAGCAGCCGCTTCTTGAGCGCGATCTGCCGCTCCTGGCCCTGCAGGCCCGCCCAATGGATCAGGCGATGCGCGTCGAAAGTATTGTAGGAACGATTCTCGTCGGTCATGCGCATCGGCATGCCGACGGCAGCGGCGCGCTGCTCGATGACCTGCCGGTTCGCCTGGACGCGCTCCCGCGTATAGCCATACTTCTGCATCAGGCGCTCGATGGTGTTCTGTCCGCCCGGCGGCATGTCGGGGTTCAGCTCGAACGGCCGGAAATGCAGCGCGATCTCGGCCGCGCCGTCCAGCCGACGCCACGCTTCCAGCAAGCCGCCCAGGCCCACCGCGCACCACGGGCACGCAACGTCGGACACGAAATCGATCTTTATCTTGGCCATGGCGTTCTCCCCGAGCGGCAAAAAAGCCTGGAAGGCGGCCAGGCCCCGAGGCTCCTGTTATAGCCGGAAAGCGAAAGCCGGGCCCGATCTGCCGCCTCCCCCGCCCGCCGGGCCCTTCGTCAGGCCCATGGCATCGCGGCGTTCAGAGCAGCGACTTCCCGTATTCCAGCACCTGGTCGCAGACCTTCTCCCTCAATTGGGCCTGGAGGCCGCCGCCGCTGAGGTCGAGCTTCTGGCTGCTCTGGCCGCCCAGCACACCGCCCAGTCCTTCCTGGTAGCCAGGATCGGCTTGCGCTTTCTCGTCTCCGCCCAGCTTGCCCAGCAGTTTGTCCTTGACGCTGGAAGCATCGCCGCCCAGGTAATTGTTCTTCGCGCAGTATCCGAGCACGCCGGCGATGTTGCCCGTGCCGACCGAGCCCAGGTCCGGCACCGCTGCCGGCATGGCGCCGCCGCCCACGGCGCCCTTGACGGCATCCAGCAATTGGGCGTGCGCGCCGGCGGTCAGCAGCAGGGCAGCGCAGGATACAGAGAGAGGACGGAAGAGGCGCATCGGAAGACTCCTTTGAAAAAAGCAGTCTCACTATAAGTTCATATCGAGGTCACGCCAGCCTACCAGACGTCATGAATTGCAAGCACCTTTGCCGTGGCCGCGAGGCAGCCAGCGCCTCCCTTGCGGCTGCCGCGCCGGATGGTGTTGCAGGCAGCCGGATGCGAACCGCGCCCTCCGGGCGCTGCGCCGAAAAGAAAAAACCCCGTGGACGCCGGGTTCTACGGGGTTTTGTTTTCCAGGGCCTGCCTGGACGAATTCCTGGCGGAGGGGGGATCCATATTTTAATTTTTCTTTATATAAATCATATGGATAAAATAAAAATGAATACCGTACTTTAGAAGTTCGCTGAATACAGGCCGAGGCCGCTGCGCATGCCGGCAAGCATCAGCCAGGCGCCCGCGCCGAACACGATGAGGAGTTCGCCGGGGAAACCGGGGCGCTCCGCGTCGATCCGGCGCAGCCGCTCCTGCGGCGGTTCCGGCACGTTGCGGGAGGTCGGGACGGCGTCTGTGGTCGGCATGGGGCGTTCCTCTCTTTCGAAGACGCCCGGGGTAGCGCAAGTCCCGTGCCGGCTAGGGTTTCCCGGCCAGCAAGCCGAGCCAGCGCGCGCGCCATGCAAGCGTAAAGGCGACGGAAAGGGCCGATCCCGCCAGGACCATTACCCATACCAGCGCCGCCATCGACGCATGATCGGCCGCGAGGCACAACCCCAGCGACACGGACAGGGCGAGGACGCCCAGCCAGCGCAGGGCCGATCGGGTCCGGGGCGGGCACGGCGCGTCGCCGCAGGCCTGCTCCCAGTGGACCGGCATCGCCAGGGCCAGCCAGCCCATGCCGGCCACGGCGCACAGGATGGCCGCCAGCAGTATCAGCCCGTCAGGCATGGGAGGCACTCTTGCGCTTTTCCGAGGACACGCCGGCTTCAGTCTTGGCGCGGCGCTTCAGCCTCGCCGCGACCAGCGCGGCAGTCGCCGCCGATGCCAGCAGGAACATATCCACGCCAGCCACCGGCCAATACCGCTCTCCCACCGTCTTCAATAGATGGTCTCCAGTGCTCAGCCAGTTCAACAACACGGCCGCCAGGGCCAGCACGGAGATGGCCTGGCATTGCTCGCGCCACGCCGGGTTGGTTCTTCCCTGGGCCACGAACCTGGATCGCCTGAACGCGTGCGCCATTGCAAGCGCCCAGGCTCCCCAGAACAGATGCTGTTCCAGGGCGCCGCGCTCGGGCCATCCCGCGGGCAGCGTCTCGGGCAGCAGCCGGTTGGCGATCAATATGCTCAGCGTGGCGACAAGCATGCCCGTGACTGCGGTCACCGCCATCGCATCGACCACGCGGCAACCGCGGCTGCCCGTCTCGGCATGCCGCTTTTTTCGTTTTTCCACGAAGAACAGCAGGCCCGTGGCAATACAGGCGCAACCCGCCAATCCACCCAGCACATACAGCCATCGCAATAGCCAGTGGCGGAAATGCTGCAAATGCAAGCCGGTAAGAAACTCATTCACGCTGTCCACTGCGGAAGGGCTCGGATCCTCGCGCAGCACTTCGCCGGTCGCCGCCCTGAAATGCACGCCTTCGCCAGTCAGGGCGATGCGATCGGTGCCGGCCCGGTAGATGCTGACATAGCCGTTGGCATCATAGGGGAACTGCACGGCCAGAAAGCCCACCTCGCCCGCCATGCCTCTGCCGGCCCAGCGGCGCCGGGCTTCGGCCACCATGGAGTCCACCGACGCCAGCGGCGCGGCGATCCCTGCCCGTTCATGAGGCAGGCCCGTTTCGTCGGCTTCCCGCTGCTCGCTGAATTCATGCAGCGGTTCGAGCTGGGTATGCGTGACGGGAAAGTAAATGCCGGCGAAGATCACCAGCCCGGTAAAGGCAAAGAAGAAATGGAACGGCAGCGCAACCACGCCGGTCAGGTTGTGCAGATCCAGCAGGCCGCGTTGCGTGTTCTTGCGGGGCCGGAAGGTGAACAATTCGCGGAACAGCTTGCGGTGCATGACCACGCCGCTGACCAGCGCCGCCAGCATCGCCAGGGCGGCCAGCCCCACGATCCAATAGCCCACGCCTTTCCAATACCAGGTCAGGCTGTAGTGCAGCGGATAGAAAAAGCTGCTGCCGATCTTGAGATGGTCGTCGGGCAAGCCGGCGCCCGTGCGCGGGTCGATGGTGCGCCGCGCCCAGATCGTCGTGTCCGGCTTCTTCGCATTGGGCACTTCGTAACCCACAAACAGACCCAGCACGGGGTCACGGTGGGTGGAATAGAATCCCCAACGCTTCGGGACATCGAAGCGGTCGGGCAGCGGACCGTACACCTGGTCGCGCATGCGTTCGCGGCGGTCGGCCGAGGGTTGCATGCTCTCCAGGTTCGGCTTGAGCATCTGGTCGAACGACGGCATGGGCTGGGGCGCGAAGCGCGAGGAGGGAATGGCCCAGCGGTCGATTTCGCGGTCGAACACCGACAAGGCGCCGAAGAAGAACACAACCATCAGCACGAAGCCCAGCACCAGTCCGAACCATGTATGCAGCCAGGCCATGCTGAGGCGAAAGTTCTGAAACATAGGCAGCTCCGGCGCTCAGGCGAGCGTGAGGTATTGCACGAGTGAAGCCGCGCCTGCCATCAAGGCGCCGCCGCCGGCCAGCATGGTCCAGACGCGCGCCAACCCTCGCGCCGAGAAGGCCCACAGGAAGACCGCGAGAAAAACCAGAAAGCCCAGGATGTAGCTGAGGTGCTCGGCATCATGGAACTCCATGCCGGCGGCGAACAGCCCGGCCACGCCCAAGGAGATGAACCCCCAGGTAAAGGCGTAGCCGCCGAGCAACGCGGCGGCCACGCGCATGCCTGGAATCCAATACCTGGCTGAGCCCTCTGGATCTCGCATCGAGGTTCTCCTCAGAACTGATATTTCAACGTCAGCATCGCGTTGCGGGTAGGGGCATAGATGCCGGAGTAGAACGTGGTATCCAGGCCCTGCAGGTATTTCTTGTTGAACACGTTATTGACGTTCAGGGTGGCGGAAAGCTGGCGATTGAAGTCGTAACGGGCCATCAGGTTGGCCACCACGTAGGATTCCTGCTCTCCGTTCAGGGTGACGCCGGGCAAATCCCAGGTCGTCGCGGCGTAATGGATACGGCTCTGCCAATTCAGCCCGCCGCCCACGGTCAGGCGGTTCCAGGCTCCGGGCAGGCGATAGGTAGTCCAGAGCTTGGCCATGTGGCGCGGGAAGATGGTGCGGATGGATTCACCTGCGGCATTCTTGGTGGTGCTGTAGCTGTAACTTAACGCCGCCTGCCAGCCGGGCGCGAGCTCGCCGTTGAACTCGATATCCAGGCCCGAGGTCTTTGCGCCCTTTACCGCACGATAGGCGGGCTCGTTCACGGTGCCCGGCACGGTCTGGCCCGGATCGGCCTCGGCAAGATTGTCCTGGCGAATCTGGTAGAGCGCGATGGCGCTATTGAGGCGTCCGCCGAAGAATTCGCTTTTCAGGCCGATTTCGTAGTTGTCGCCGGTACGAGGATCGAGTATCTCGCCATTGCGGTCGCGAGAGCCCTGAGGCTTGAAGATGCTGGTGTAGCTGGCATAGACCGAGTGCACTTCGTTCAAGTCATAAACGATGCCGGCATACGGGGTGACGACACCGCTCTCGCTCATTCTGGTGATCTTGTTGTTTCTCGCCAACGCTTCGGAGACATAGATCTGGGAGAGCTGGTAACGGTAATTGCTGAGCCGCGCCCCCATGATGATGGCCAGGTCATCCCGGGGTTTCAGGCGCAGCGCGGAATAGACGCCGTTCTGTTTTTGCCAGCCGTCGTAGTTCATGAGCTTTTCACCCGTTACGTTGGGGCCGGCAGTCTCGTTGCCCCAGTCGTAGATATTGACCCGGGTTCCTTCGATGCCCGCTCCCCGCATGGGGTCGTGAAAATTCTTGAATTCGGCCCAATTGAAACCGAGCACGAACTCATGTTCTCTTCCCAACAGTTCGAACGGGCCCTCGATTTGTACGTCGAACCCGATCTGTTCCTGTCTGGCGCTGCCCAGCGCGCCATAGAAGCGTACGCCGTCGCCAGTTTCGCGGTCGGGGAACCCCCAGCTGGCGTTTGCCGCGGAGTATTCGCGCGTGCCGTGCAGGTAATTTCCCGAGAATTTCAGCGTCCAATCGTTGGCAAACTTATGTTGCAGGTTCAGGAAAGCGTTGTAAACCTGGATCTCGTTTCGGTTCCACCGCGCCGCGGCATTGTCGGAAGCGCTGAAGTCGGTCTGCTTGCCATCGCTGTAGAACAGCGGCAGTCCGGTGGAGGATTGCCCGCGGGGATCGTTCTTCTGGTAATCCAGGCCCGCCGTCAATAGCGTGTTCGGCGTCAGGTCGGCCTCCAGGACGCCATAGAGCACGGTTTTCTTTTGCTTGTAATAGTCGATATGGGTATCGCCCTGCTCATGCGCGGCCACGAAACGTCCGCGCAACGTGCCGGCCTCATTGATCGGACCGCCCAGATCCAGTTCTCCCCGCCCGCGGCTCCAACTGCCCCCGCTAAGGCTGAAATATCCTTGAAATTCGCGCGTGGGTTTCTTGCGCACGAGGTTGATGGTCCCGGATGGATCGCCCGCGCCTGTCAGCAGGCCGGTCGCGCCGCGCAACACTTCCACGTGGTCGTAGATCGCCAGGTCCGCCTGGCTCTGAGGGATGTTCTGCGACACGATATCGGTTGCGGTAAGAACGCCGTCGAACTGGTAGTTGTCGATGTCATAGCCGCGCGAGAGTATTGAAAAGCGGCTGGCGCCGATGTTCTGCACGGAGATGCCCGGCGTCCGGTCCAGCAGTGCCTCGATGCTGTCTATCCCTTCGTCTTCAATTCGTTGCCGGGTCATGACGCTCACGCTTTGCGGCGTTTCACGCAGCGTCAGGGGCAGGCCCGTGGCGCTTGCGATGGGGCCATTCATGGCGTAGCTGTGGCTGCCCTCGGTGACATTCAACGAGTCGGCCCGGACCGTTACAGGCTCCAGCGTCGCCACGCCGCTCGCGGACGATCCGGGAATGCGCCGCAGCACAAACCCGCCAGCGGTGCCTGGCTCGGCCGCCAGTCCCGTCCCGGCCAGCAAGGCGTTCAAGGCCGCCTGCGCGCTCAGTTCGCCGGATACGCCGGGGCTGCGCTTGTCCTGGGCGAGCTCGCCGGCCCCCGCCACCAGGACGCCCGATTCGCCGGCGAAGCGCGCCAGCACCGAGCTCAATGGTCCCGCCGGAATGTCGTAGCGCCGCGGCGCTTCCGCGGTCC
>NZ_LHSJ01000181.1:0-8587 GCF_001270295.1 Achromobacter sp. DMS1
GGCTTCTCGACGTGGCGCTGCCGCCCGGCTTCTCCCGCAACCGCTATGTCTATCTTTCCTATGCGGAATCCGACGGCAAGCGCAGCGGCACGGCGGTGGGCCGGGGCCGGCTGTCCGACGACGGCCGCGCCCTGGAGGATTTCCGCGTGCTGTTCCGCCAGGCGCCCAAGCTCTCCACCGGCGTGCACTACGGCGCGCGCCTGGTGTTCGACGGCAGGGGCTATCTGTACATCTCGCTGGGCGAAAACTACCAGCGCATGGCCGCGCAGGACCTGGACAAGCTGCAGGGCAAGATCGTGCGCCTGCGCGAAGACGGCTCGGTGCCGCCCGACAACCCTTACGCCGGCAAGCCGGGCGCACGCGCCGAAATCTGGTCCTACGGCCATCGCAATCCGCAGGGCCTGGCGCTGCATCCCCGCACCGGCCAACTCTGGGAGAGCGAGCACGGGCCGCGCGGCGGCGACGAAGTCAATCTCGTCAAGCGCGGCGCCAACTACGGCTGGCCGCTGGCGACTTACGGCATCGACTATTCGGGCCGGCCCATCCCCGAGGCCCGGGGCGGCGAGGCGCCGGGCACCGAGCAGCCGCTCTACTGGTGGAAGCAATCGCCGGCCATCAGCGGCATGGCGTTCTACGATGCGGACCGCTTCCCGGCATGGCGCAACTCGCTGTTCCTGGGCGCGCTGGCCGACCGCGACCTGATCCGGCTGACCCTGGACGGCGACAAGGTGGTGGCCGAGGAGCGGTTGCTGGGAGAGCGTTCCAGCCGCATCCGCGACGTGCGCCAGGGACCGGACGGCTATGTCTATGTGCTGACCGACGCTTCCCCCGGCGAATTGCTGAGGGTGGCGCCGGCGCAACCGGGAGAGTGACATGAAACCGTATGAACTCATCGGCTCCATGGGCTGCGGTTCGGCCATCGTCGAGATGGCCCTGGCGCTGGCCCGCGTGCCCCACACGCTGACGGACATTCCCTATCTCAAGCCCGGGCCGCAGCGCGACCGGCTGCTGCGCATCAATCCGCTGGGGCAGGTGCCCACCATGGTGACGCCCGACGGCGAAGTGCTGACCGAGAGCGCGGCCATGATGCTGCACCTGCACGACGTGGCGCCTCGGGCCGGGCTGGCGCCGCCGTCCGACGACCCCGCGCGGCCCCGCTTCCTGAACCTGCTGATCCGGCTGGTCGCGGCCGTCTATCCGACCTTCACCTATGGCGACGACCCGCCCCAGTGGACCGGCCCGGGGCCCGCCGCGGAGCATCTGCGCGCGCGCGTGCACGCGCGGCGGGCGGACATCTGGCAGGAGATCGAGCGCTACGCCGGCGCGCCGCACATGCTGGGCGCGCGCTTTTCCGCGCTGGATCTGTACCTGGCGGTCATGACGCGCTGGCGTCCGGGGCCCGCCTGGTTCGCCGAGTACTGCCCGGCGCTGTCGCCGTGGCGCGCGCCGCGGCCGAGAAGCCGGAAGTGGCCGGCGTGCTGGCGCGGCATTTCCCGCCGCCGACGGAGTAGGGCTCAGCCCCGGCCGCCCCGCGCCGCCTTGGCGCTGCGGGTTTCGCGCAGCGCGATGTACACGCCGCTGCCCGCAATGAAGAGCGCCCCCACGAAGGCGTAGGCATCGGGCGTCTCGTGCCAGAAGATCCAGCCGATCAGCGTGGCCCAGATGAGGCCGGTGTAGTCGAAGGGCGCGACCACGGAGGCGGGCGCGATGCGGAACGCCTGCGTGATGAAGGCCAGGCCCAGGGTGGAAAACAGCGCCACCGCCGCGAAACGGGGCAGGTGCGCGGGTTCGGGCGCCTGCCAGACCCAGGGCAGGGTGACGGCGCTGCAGACGAGCTGCCCGGCCACGATATAGAACGTGGTGGTGAGCATGCCTTCTCCCTGGCCGATGCCGCGCGCGGTAATCATCATTACCGCGTACAGCATCGCCGTGGCCAGGGGCAGCAGGGTGGCCGCCTGGAAGGCCGAGGTGCCGGGGCGCACGATGATCAGCACGCCCGCGAAGCCGGCCAGCACGGCCAGCCAGCGACGGCCGTCCACCTGCTCTTTCAGCAGCAGCACCGACAGGGCCGTCACGAAGAGCGGCGCCGCGAATGCGATGGCCGTGGCCTCGGCCAGCGGCAACGCGCGCAGCCCGAGATAGAAGCAGGTGGCCGATATCACGTTGATGGCGCCGCGCAGCAGGTGCAGGCCGGGGTGCGCCGTGCGCAGGATGCGGCGCCCGCCGAGCGCCAGGGCGATGCCGGCCACCGCCGGCAGCGCGATCAGCGCGCGCAGGAACAGAATCTGCAGCGGGCTGTAGTGCGCGCCCAGCCATTTTGCGTTGGCGTCGCTGAGCGTCAGGAAGAAAATGCCGCCCACGATGCAGGCGATGCCAGCCGCATGGGACGCGGGGCGGCGGGCGGCAAGGGTACAGGAGTCGGACATACTGCGTGGAAAAAGGGCGGCCTGCCGCCGCCGGAAAGGGAGAAAAACGATTGCGGGCGCGGCTTCAGGCCGCGCGCCAGGCGGCCCAGGCCACCATGGCCCAGGCGGCGAGAAAGGCCGTGCCCCCCACGGGCGTGATGGCGCCCAGCCAATGGGTGCCGGTCAGGGCCAGCACGTACAGGCTGCCGGAAAACAGCACGATGCCCGCGAACATGACCGCGCCGGCGGCGGAAAGCAGCGGCGAGCCGAAGCGCGCGCCCAGCAGGGCCACGATGAACAGGCCCAGCGCGTGGAGCAGGTGATAGAGCACGCCGGTCTGCCACACGGAAAGCAGTTCGGGCGTGAGCATGCGCTTGAGCCCGTGCGCGCCGAACGCGCCCGCGCCCACGGCCGCGATCATGTTGAGCGCCGCGAGAACGGTGAGTTGCCTGTCGGTCATGGAGTGCCTCGTTGTGCGAAAAAGTCCTGGAGATGGGGACGCCGCCTATGATACGCATTCTCCCCGGCCCCGGCCCAGGCGTCGGATCGGGCATGTCCATGTTCCTGGCAATGGAATTCCATATGAGCTAAAATAAATTCCAATTGGAAACAAGGGCTGCCGGGTCCGGGCCATCCGGCCAGGGCGGGCGCCCGAGCCAGGAGGTTCGCATGTCTACCGCACTTGCCGAGAAAGTCCCGGGCCGCAAGACGCCTCCCCGCGCACCGGGCCGGGTGGCCGGCCGTTCGCGCCAGCTCTTCCTGGAGCTGGTCGACAGCCCGCTCAAGGACATGGCGCGCGACGTGCGCCGCGGCCTGCCCGCGCGCATGGTGGACGACGCCGCCGATTTCCTGGGCGTGCCCAAATCCGAAATCATGGCCATTGCGGAGGTCAAGCCGGCGTCGCTGTCGCGCTGGACGCGCGAAGGCCAGGCGCTGCCGCTGGGCGAATCCGACCGCCTGGCCCGCGTGGCCCGCGTGACACGGGTCGCCCGCCAGGTGCTGGGCAGCGACGAAGAAGCCGTGCTCTGGCTCAACACGCCGGTGCCCGCGCTGGGCAACGTCAAGCCCCTGTCTTTGCTCACGTCCGACGCCAGCACCCGCATCGTGGAAGACACGCTCACGCGCGCCGCCGCGGGCGTGTACGCATGAGCCGCGGCGTTTCGCTCTGGCGCATCGGCACCACCGCGGGCAAGTACCGCGCCGACGACCTGAGCGGCGCGGGCGCGGCGGCGGTGGGCGGGCGCTACAACAGTCCGGGCACCGCCGTGGTCTACACCTCCTCGAGCGTGTCGCTGGCGGTGCTGGAAACCGTGGTGCATTTCGGGGCGCGCGCCTCGGCGCAGGCCAACCGCTACCTCATCGAGCTGTCGGTGCCGCTCCAGGTGTACGAAGACCGCCAGATCCTCACCGTGGAGCAGCTCGAGCGGGATTATCCCTTCTGGGACGCGGTGCCCTTTGCCGAAGCCTCGCAGGCCGTGGGCGACAACTGGGTGGCCTCGGGCGTGTCGGCGCTGCTGCAGCTGCCCAGCGCCATCGTGCCGTGCAGCGGGGTGCCCGACTGCAACGTGCTCATCAATCCCGCGCATCCCGACGCCGGGCGCATCCAGGTCGCCCGGCGCGAGAAGTTCGTCTACGACCCCCGGCTCAAGCCGGCCTGAACCGGGAGCGCCGCGCGGATCAGGCCTGGGTCAGCACGGCCCGGCCCAGCACCTTGCCGGCGCGCAGCGAGCCCAGCACGCTGTCGGCCTGTTCCAGCGCGTAGCGGTGCACCTGCATGGGCGGCACCTTGCCGGCGCGCACGAGTTCCATCAGCTCGCGCAGTTCGGCCAGGTTGCCCACATAGCTGCCGATGATGGACAGGGCTTTCATGGGAATGAGCGCGACCGGCCAGGTGACCGCGCCGCCGAACAGGCCCACGATGACGAGCTTGCCGCCCTTGGCCAGGAAGTCAAAGGCCATGGTGGCGGTGGAGGGCGCGCCCACCAGGTCGATCGCCGCCCGCAGGGGCTTGCCGCCATTGGCCTGGAGGATCTGTTGCGCGGCGTCGGGCGCGGCGCCGTCGATGGCGGCCAGGGCGCCGGCGGCCAGCGCCGCTTCGCGCTTGGCGGGGTCGATGTCCACCACGATGGCGCCCGCGCCGCCCAGCGCCTTGATGATGGTCAGGCTCATCAGGCCCAACCCGCCCGCGCCGAAGATCACCACGGGATTGTCGCGGTAGACGGCTTCGCCGATTTTCTTCAGCGCGGAGTAGGTGGTCAGGCCCGAGCAGGCGTAGGGCGCGATCTGCGCGGGGTCCAGCTCGCCGATGTCGATGAGGTAGCGCGGGTGCGGCACCACGATGTGGTCGGCGTAGCCGCCGGGCCGGTGCACGCCCAGGCAGGCCGGCTGGGCGCAATGGTTTTCCTGGCCGGCCAGGCAGGTCGCGCACTGGCCGCAGCCGATCCACGGATAGACGAGATAGTTGCGGCCTTTTTCCACGCCCTGGGCCTCGGGGCCGGCCGCTTCCACCGTGCCCACCGTTTCGTGGCCCATGGTCAGGGGCAGCGACACCCCCCTGTCCTTGAGCGACAGGGTGCGGCCCTGACCGAGGTCGTAGCCGCCTTCCCAGAGGTGGATGTCGCTATGGCAGACGCCGGCGGCGCGCACGCGCAGCAGCACCTGCGAACCCGTGGGCCGCGGCGTGGGCTGCTCCATCTCGCGCAGCGATTCGCGGAAATTGACGACGCAATAGCACTTCATGGACTTGTCTCCTGGTTGCGGTTCTTATTTCTTCACCAGCGGGCATTCGCTGTCGGCCAGCGAAACGAACACCTGGTCGCCGGGCACGGTGGACAGAATGCGGTAGTAATCGCCTTCATACTTGGACTCGGACGGCTTTTTCACTTCCACCAGGTACAAGTCCATGATGACGCGCCCGTCTTCCGGACGGATGCGGGCATTCTTTATCAGTTTGGTCGTGATAGGCAACTCGCGCATCTTCTTGTTGACCGCCTCGCCCTCGAAAGTGCCGGCGGCCTGCGCGGCCTGCAGGTAATGCGTGGTGGCCACGTAGCTCAGCGCCTGCACGATCGAGGGCGGCCTGGTCACACCCATTTTCTGCTGCCAGCGGCGCGTCCAGGCGCGCGTGTCTTCGTCGGCGTCCCAGTAGAAGCCGGTGGGAAAGGTCAGCCCCTGCGCCACGGGCAGGCCCATGGCGCGCACGTCGTTGATGAACGTGAGAAAGGTGAGCAGGCGCTGCTTGCCGCCCCCCAGGCCGAATTCCTGCGCCTGCTTGATGAGGTTGACCAGGTCGCCGCCGGCGCTGGCCAGGCCCACCACCTGGGCCTGCGAAGACTGCGCCTGGATCAGGAAGGATGCGAAGTCCAGGGCCCCCAGCGGATGCCGCGTGCTGCCCAGCACCTTGCCGCCGGCCTGCTGCACAAAATGCGTGGCGTTGCTTTCCAGCGATTTGCCGAAGACGTAATCGGTGGTGATGAAATACCAGCTCTTGCCGCCTTTCTCGACCACGCTGCGCACCACGGCGTTGGACAGCGCATAGGTGTCGGGCGCCCACTGGGTGCTGAGGGGGCTGCACTGCTTGCCGCTGAAATCGCCCGCGAAACCGCCGCTGATGAGGGCGGTGCCGCCTTTTTCGCGCGCCACGCCCTGGGCCGCCAGGCCGGCCGAGCTGGCGCCGCCGTCCACCACCGCCACCAGGTTCTGCGTGTCGAACCAGCGCCGCACCAGGGCCGAGGCCACGTCGGCCTTGTTCTGGTTGTCCGCGCCGACGACTTCCACCGTCTTGCCGGCGACCTTGCCGCCGAAATCCTCCACGCCATGCGCACGGCCATTTCGGAGCCCAGGCCGCCCAGGTCCGAATAGATGCCGGAACGGTCGTTCGATACGCCCAGGCGCACCACGTCGGCCTGGGCATGGGCCGCACAGGCGGCCAGTGTCGCGGCCAGGGCGGCCAGCAGGGGGTTGATACGCATCTTTCTTGTCTCCGCGGCCCTCGGGCCGTATTCAAGTTCTTGTCTGGATGATGCTGCGGTATCTTGCGGGCCGCCGGAAGCGGCTCCGGCTGCAGGAGTTTTCCTATATGTGAAGAAAAATTCCTGTGCAAGAATTTAGGTTCGCATCTGTGAAATGTCAACGTAGTGAAAAACCTGAGGCCGCCATGGAAGTGAAGCTCGTCGCCCGCACGCTGGACCTGGTTGAACTCTTTGCGCAGGAGCGCCGCCCCATGCCGCTGACGGAGCTGGCGCAGGGCCTGGGCGCCCCTATGTCGAGCTGCCTGGCGCTGGTGCGCACGCTGGTGGGGCGCGGCTATCTGTACGAGGTGCGCCGGCGCGGCGGCTATTACCCGACGCCGCGCCTGGCCGCGATGTGCGCGCTGATCCAGGACGGCGATCCGTGGCTGGAGCGGCTGCGGCCGCGGCTGGCGGCGCTGCGCGACGCCACCGGTGAAACCGCCATGCTCGGCAAGATCCAGGACGGCGCGGTGGTGTTTCTCGACGTGGCCGAGTCGGCGCAGCCGGTGCATTATGCGCCGCGCCCGGGCGCGCGGCGCCCCCTGCACACCAGCTCCGTGGCCAAGGCCATCCTGGCGCGCATGGCGCCGGCCGAGCGCGAGACGGTGCTGGCCGGGGTGTCCTACACCCGCTACACGCCGCGCACGCTGGACGGGCGGGTAGCCCTGCTGGAGGAGCTGCGGGCCACCGAAGCGCGCGGCTGGGCGGCCAACGTGGGCGAAAGCGTGGCCGACCTCACCGGCCTGGCCGTGGCGTTGGACCTGGCCGGCGAGTGGTATGCGTTCTGCGTCGCGGGGCCCACGCACCGCGTCTGGGAGGAGCGCGAGGCGCACGTGCGCAGCCTGCTGGACGCCGCCGGGGCCGCGCGCCAGTGGAGCGAGCGCTGAGCCGGGCGCGTCAGCCGCGCATCAGCGTGGATTTGCCGAACAGGCTCTCGATCAGGTCCACGGCCAGTTCCGCGGTGCGGTTGCGCACGTCGAAGGCGGGGTTGAGCTCCACCACGTCGAGCGAGCGCATCCGGCCCGTGTCGGCGATCATTTCCATGCAGAGCTGGGCCTCGCGGTAGGTCGGGCCGCCCGGCACGGTGGTGCCCACGCCGGGCGCGATGTCCGGATCGAGGAAGTCCACGTCGAAACTCACATGCAGGTGCGTGTCGGTGTCCAGCCCCTCGAGCGCGCGCTCCATGGTGGCGCGCATGCCCATTTCGTCGAGATAGCGCATGTCGAACACTTCCAGCCCCGCCTGGTGCACGAGGCGCTTTTCGCCCGCGTCCACGCTGCGTATGCCGATCTGCCGCACCCAGCCGGGCTGGATGTCGGGCGTCTGTCCCGACAGTCCGGTGATCTGCGCCGGCCCGTGGCCGCACAGGCAGGCCACCGGCATGCCGTGGATGTTGCCGGTGGGAGTCAGCTCGCGGGTGTTGAAGTCGGCATGCGCGTCCAGCCACAGCACGCGCAATTTCTTGCCGGTTTCGCGGCAGTGGCGCGCCACGGCGCTGATGGAGCCGATGGCCAGGCAGTGGTCGCCGCCCAGCAGCACAGGCAGGCGCCGCTGGCCCAGCTCGGCGTAGACGGCGTCGTGCACCGTGCGGGTCCAGGCGGCCACTTCGTCGAGGTGCCGGTAGCCGCCGCGCGGCGCCTGCCACGGATTGGGCGGCCCGTACAGGTTGCCGCGGTCGGCCACGGTATGGCCTTGCGCCTGGATGACCGCGTCCAGGCCGGCCACCCGCAACGCTTCGGGGCCCATGGAGGCGCCGCGCGCGCCGGCCCCGACATCGGTGGGCGCGCCGATCAGGGAAACGCAGGCGGGCAGGGGAGGATGGGACACGAGCAGACTCCTGGAACGGGGTTCAGGCCGACAGCACGGCTTCGAGCTGATCGCAGGCCCAATCGATCTGATCCCGCGTGATGACCAGCGGAGGCGCCAGCCGCAAGGTGTGGCCATGCGTGTCCTTGACCAGCATGCCGCGCGCCAGCAGCCGCTCGCACCACCGGCGCGCGCCGCCGGCGTCCGGCTCCAGTTCGAGGCCAGCATGAGGCCGCGCCCGCACGCCTCGTGCGCACCGTGGCCGGCAGGGCGCGCAGGCGCTCCAGGCAAGTATTCGCCCTGGCGCGCGGCGTTTTCGATCATGCCTTCCTCGACCAGCCACGGCGAGCGCCGCGCGCCGCCACC
>NZ_LHSJ01000182.1:0-8477 GCF_001270295.1 Achromobacter sp. DMS1
GCATGCCGCGGCGCAAAAGCCGGCCGCCGCTATTCAGGGCCGGATGGGGGCGCGCCGCCGCGAGCGGCGCGGCGGCGGCCGATTTGCTCCCGATGACGCAACGCGGTAAAGTCGTCCACCTGCGCCGGGCTGACTATCCGAAACCGGCGCGATGAGGCGGTGGTTCCGGGTCACCTCCCGGCCTTTTCCGCAGCAGCGATACCTGCCGTTGGCCGCGCCACAAGCGTGTGTTGCCAAGGCTTCCATTTCGACCTCCAGCGTCCCCCAGGGGCGCGAGCACTGCGTTCTGGCGAGCGTGTGTCGGGTCGGCAGGGTGTCCGGGTGGCGTGGCTCCGTGAGCCGCTAAGCGCCGGATCATGTTGCCGCAGCCGGCATGGGTTCCGTTGCCGCCGTATCCGGGCGGGCAGCAGCCAGGGTTGCAGAGCCGGTACAGAAAGGAAACACAACATGGAACTCAATGGCGCCGATATCGTCGTGCGCTGCCTGGCCGAAGAAGGCGTGGAACACGTTTTCGGCTACCCCGGCGGCGCGGTGCTCTACATCTACGACGCGATTTTCAAGCAGGACAAATTCCAGCACATCCTGGTGCGCCACGAGCAGGCTGCCGTGCATGCCGCCGATGCGTATTCGCGCGCCTCGCAAAAGGTGGGCGTGTGCATCGTGACCAGCGGCCCCGGCGTGACCAACGCCGTCACCGGCATCGCCACGGCGTACATGGACTCCATTCCCATGGTCATCATCAGCGGGCAGGTGCCCACTGCGGCCATCGGCGAAGACGCCTTCCAGGAGTGCGACACCGTCGGCATCACGCGTCCCTGCGTCAAGCACAACTTCCTGGTGCGCGACGTGAAAGACCTGGCCGAGACCATGCGCCGCGCGTTCTACATCGCGCGCACCGGCCGTCCCGGCCCGGTGCTGGTGGACATCCCCAAGGACGTCACCGTGGCGCAGTGCAAGTACGCGCCGCCCAAGGGCGAGATCGCGATGCGTTCCTACGCGCCCGTCACCAAGGGGCACCAGGGGCAGATCAAGAAAGCCGTGCAGATGCTGCTGTCGGCCGAGCGCCCCATGATCTACACCGGCGGCGGCGTGATCCTCTCCAACGCCGCGCCGGAATTGAACAAGCTCGTCTCGCAGCTCGGCGCGCCGTGCACCAGCACTCTGATGGGCCTGGGCGGCTACCCGGCCAGCAGCGGCCAGTTCGTGGGCATGCCCGGCATGCACGGCACCTACGAGGCCAACATGGCCATGCAGCACTGCGACGTGCTGCTGGCCATCGGCGCGCGCTTCGACGACCGGGTGATCGGCAATCCCCGGCATTTCGCGCAGAATGCCCGCAAGATCATCCACATCGACATCGACCCGTCTTCCATTTCCAAGCGCGTGCGCGTGGACGTGCCCATCGTGGGCAACGTGAAAGACGTGCTGGCCGATCTCAGCGCCCAGTACGAGATCGCCGCGGCCGAGCACAAGCCGGCCTCCATCGCCAAGTGGTGGGAGCAGATCGAGGCCTGGCGCGGCAAGGAATGCCTGAAGTACGCCAACTCCAGCGAGGTCATCAAGCCGCAGTTCGTGGTGGAAAAGCTCTGGGAAGTCACGGGCGGCGATGCCTTCGTCACCTCCGACGTGGGCCAGCACCAGATGTGGGCCGCGCAGTACTACAAGTTCGACAAGCCGCGCCGCTGGATCAATTCCGGCGGCCTGGGCACCATGGGCGTGGGGCTGCCCTACGCCATGGGCGTGCAGATGGCCAATCCGGGCGCGGACGTGGCCGTCATCACGGGCGAGGCTTCCATCCAGATGAACATCCAGGAGCTCTCGACCTGCCACCAGTACCGGCTGACGCCCAAGATCGTCTGCCTCAACAACCGCTTCCTGGGCATGGTCCGCCAGTGGCAACAGATCGACTACGGCTCGCGCTATTCCGAGTCGTACATGGATTCGCTGCCCGATTTCGTCCGGCTGGCCGAAGCCTACGGGCACGTGGGGCTGCGCATCGAGCGCCCGGCCGACGTCGAGCCGGCGCTGCGCGAAGCATTCAAGAAGCACAAGGACCGCCTGGTCTTCCTGGACTTCATCACCGACCGCACGGAAAACGTGTGGCCCATGGTGAAGGCCGGCCGCGGGCTGACCGAAATGCTGCTCGGCTCTGAAGACCTGTGAGGAGGCCCACCCCATGAAGCACGTGATTTCCGTCCTCCTGGAAAACGAACCCGGCGCGTTGTCGCGCGTGGTCGGCCTGTTTTCCGCGCGGGGCTACAACATCGAAACCCTGACCGTCGCGCCCACCGAGGACGCCACGCTGTCGCGCATGACCATCGTGACCACCGGTTCCGACGAGATCATCGAGCAGATCACCAAGCACCTGAACCGCCTGGTGGACGTGGTGAAAGTGGTGGACCTGACCGAAGGCGCCCACATCGAGCGCGAGCTCATGCTCGTCAAGGTGCGCGCCGTCGGCAAGGAGCGCGAGGAAATGAAGCGCATGGCCGACATCTTCCGCGGCCGCATCATCGACGTTACCGACAAGTCCTACACCATCGAACTCACGGGGGTGCAGGAAAAGGTCCAGGCCTTCCTCGAGGCCCTGGACCGCAGCGCCATCCTGGAAACCGTGCGCACCGGCGTGTCCGGCATCGGGCGCGGCGAACGGATCCTGAAGATTTGACCGGCGGCGCCCACCGGGCGCGCCGACCCGCCGCACCCTACCCCTGAAATCAATCAAATAACCGAATTACGGAATCTGGAGCACAACATGAAAGTTTTCTACGACAAAGACTGCGACCTCTCCCTCGTCAAGGGCAAGACCGTCGCCATCATCGGCTACGGCTCGCAGGGCCACGCCCATGCGCAGAACCTGAACGACTCGGGCGTCAAGGTCGTGGTCGGCCTGCGCAAGGGCGGCGCCTCGTGGAACAAGGCCGCCAACGCCGGCCTGGAAGTCAAGGAAGTGGCCGAGGCCGTCAAGTCGGCCGACATCGTCATGATGCTGCTGCCCGACGAGAACATCGCCGCCGTCTACAACAAGGAAGTGCACGCCAACATCAAGCCCGGCGCCGCCCTGGCGTTCGCCCACGGCTTCAACGTGCACTACGGCCAGGTCGTGCCGCGCGAAGACATCGATGTCATCATGATCGCGCCCAAGGCCCCGGGCCACACCGTGCGCAACACCTACAAGCAGGGCGGCGGCGTGCCGCACCTGGTGGCGGTCTACCAGGACAAGTCCGGCGCCGCGCGCGACGTGGCCCTGTCGTACGCCAGCGCCAACGGCGGCGGCCGCGCCGGCATCATCGAGACCAACTTCCGCGAAGAAACCGAAACCGACCTGTTCGGCGAACAGGCCGTGCTGTGCGGCGGCACCGTCGAGCTCATCAAGGCCGGTTTCGACACGCTGGTGGAAGCCGGCTACGCGCCCGAAATGGCCTATTTCGAGTGCCTGCACGAGCTCAAGCTGATCGTGGACCTGATCTACGAAGGCGGCATCGCCAACATGAACTACTCAATTTCGAACAACGCCGAGTTCGGCGAGTACGAAACCGGCCCGAAGATCGTCACGGAAGAAACCCGCAAGGCCATGCGCCAGTGCCTGAAGGACATCCAGACGGGCGAATACGCCAAGAAGTTCATCCTGGAAAACGCCGCCGGCGCCCCGACGCTGACCTCGCGCCGTCGCATCAACGCGGAATCGCAGATCGAGCAGGTGGGCGGCAAGCTGCGCGCCATGATGCCCTGGATCGCCGCCAACAAGCTGGTGGACAAGTCCAAGAACTGATGCGCGCCGGCGCCGCCCGCGGGCGGCGCCGTTGCCGCCATCGCCCGCGGCATGCCTGCCGCGGGCATGCCGCCTCGGCACGCAAGCAGGGCCAGATGGGTTAATCTTTCGACTGTCTGTCTGAAGTTACCGAGATTCATGCCCAATTTCTCAATGCGCGATCCCGAGAATCGCCACCGAAGCATTTATCTGCTGCCCAACGCGTTCACCACCGCTGCGCTGTTCGCGGGGTTCTACGCGGTGGTGCAGGCCATGAACAATCGCTTCGAGGTCGCCGCCATCGCCATTTTCGTGGCCATGGTGCTCGACGGCATGGACGGCCGCGTTGCGCGGCTCACCAATACGCAGTCCGCCTTCGGCGAGCAGTACGACTCGCTTTCCGACATGACCTCCTTCGGCGTCGCGCCGGCCCTGGTCATGTACGAATGGATCCTCAACGACCTGGGCCGCTGGGGCTGGCTGGCCGCGTTCGTCTACGTGGCGGGGGCCGCGCTGCGCCTGGCCCGCTTCAACACCAATATCGCGGTGGTGGACAAGCGCTACTTCCAGGGGCTGCCCAGCCCCGCCGCCGCGGCGCTGGTCGCCGGCTTCGTGTGGCTGGCGGTGGACAACAAGCTGCCCATCCACGACAGCGTCATGGCGTGGGTGGCGTTCACGCTCACCATGTACGCGGGCATCACCATGGTGTCCAACGCGCCGTTCTTCTCCGGCAAGAGTTTCGCCCTGGGCCGCAGCGTGCCCTTCTGGGGCATCCTGCTGGTGGTCGCGGTGTTCGTCTTCGTGTCCAGCGACCCGCCGGTGGTGCTGTTCGGCCTGTTCGTGCTGTACGGGCTGTCGGGCTGGATCACCTGGCTGTGGCGCTGGAACCGCGCGCGCCGGCTGCAGCAGGAGCGCCGCGGGCACTCGTCCTGAAGGCGGGACCGCAGGCGGGCAGTCCGCCCCCCACGGCCGGTTCCCGGCTCAGCGCCAGAAAAAGCGCTCGTCGTCGTACATGGGATCCGGTCCGGGATGATGGTGCGTCACGTGGTCGCCCTGGCGGCCCATGTAGACGTACATCAGCGAGTTCCAGACGCTGTTTTCCTTGTAGCGGTAAGACCACACCACTTCGCGCTTCTCGCCCAGCCCGGCTTCCGTGATCTCGGCCGGCGGCCCGAACTCGCAGCGCACCCGGTCGGGCGTCCAGTTGCCGGTATCCAGCACCCTGAAATGCTCGTCGGTCAGCAGCGGCACGATCCGGTCCACCCGGCCGTCCGGCCCCACGTTGGCCCCCCAGGCATACTGGCCCAGGGGTTGCTGCGTCCAGATCACGCGCCGCCCGCCATTGGCCAGCGGGCACTCGAAGTTGGGGCGGCCGTATTGGGTTTCCACCTGGGCGAGCGGGGTGCCGGGCGGCAGTTGTTCCATGCTGGTGCAGGCCGCCAGCAGGGCGGCCAGGGCGGCGGCCGCGGAGTATCGTGCAACTTTATTACAGGTTGGCATGGCTTTCTCCAGGGCGCGGGCGCCGCTCGCAGGACGGGCAGACACCCGGTTGGGGCAATTTTATCGAATCGGCTATAATCACCGGGCTTTATCAAACGAATTGATTCTGCAAGGCGTAAGCTTCGGTTTCACCGGAGCATTTTTTCAACCACGTCAGGGCGCCTCGGCCCTGACGCATGTCCGAAGAGGTCATCAATGTCTGTAGCTGACATCAACAAAGCCGACATCGTCGCGCAATTCCAGCGCGCCCAAGGCGACACCGGCTCCCCCGAAGTCCAGGTGGCTCTGCTCACCGCCCGTATCAACGAACTGACCGGTCACTTCAAGGAACACATGAAGGACCATCACTCGCGCCGCGGTCTGCTGCGTATGGTCAGCCGCCGCCGCAAGCTGCTCGACTATCTCAAGGGCCGCAATCCCGATTCGTACCGCGCACTGATCGAAAAACTCGGTCTGCGCAAGTGATCGACGGGGCTGGCTCCCCATGACGCAACCGTGGCCGGTGCGACGCATGTCGCGGCGGCCACGGTTTTTCATTTGCAAGGAATACTCGTCATGTTCAACAAAGTGACAAAATCCTTCCAGTACGGCCAGCACACGGTCGTACTGGAAACCGGCGAAATCGCGCGCCAGGCTTCCGGCGCCGTGATGGTGTCCATCGAAGACACCGTGGTGCTGGCCACCGTGGTGGCGGCCAAGAAGGCCAAGCCCGGCCAGACGTTCTTCCCGCTGACGGTCGACTACATCGAGAAGACCTACGCTGCCGGCCGCATTCCTGGCGGTTTCTTCAAGCGCGAAGGCAAGCCCTCCGAGAAGGAAACGCTGACTTCCCGCCTCATCGACCGTCCGCTGCGCCCGCTCTTCCCCGAAGACTTCTACAACGAAGTCCAGGTCGTCATCCACACGCTGTCGGTCAATCCCGAGATCGATCCCGACATCGCCGCCATGATCGGCGCTTCGGCCGCCCTGGCGATTTCCGGCATCCCGTTCAACGGCCCGATCGGCGCCGCCCGCGTGGGCTACGTCGACGGCCAGTACGTGCTCAACCCCACCGCCACGCAGCTCAAGTCCTCCAAGCTGGATCTGGTGGTGGCCGGCACCGAGAACGCCGTGCTGATGGTGGAATCCGAAGCCGACCAGCTGCCTGAAGACGTGATGCTGGGCGGCGTGGTGTTCGGCCACGAGCAGATGCAGGCCGTCATCAACGCCATCCACGACCTGGTCAAGGAAGCCGGCAAGCCCGAATGGGACTGGCAGCCTCCCGCCAAGGACGAGGCCCTGATCGCCGCCGTGACCGCGGCCGCCCAGGAAGGCCTGAACGCCGCCTACCAGATCCGCGAGAAGCAGGCCCGCACGGCCAAGCTGCGCGAAGTCTACGCCGAAGTGGCCGAGAAGCTGGCCGCCCAGGCCGCCGAGAAGGGCCAGGAAGCGCCCGACGGCGTCACCGTCGACAACATCCTGTTTTCGCTGGAATCGGCCATCGTGCGCGGCCAGATCCTGAACGGCGAGCCGCGCATCGACGGCCGCGACACCCGCACCGTGCGCCCGATCAGCGTGCGCCTGGGCGTGCTGCCCCGCGCGCACGGCAGCGCGCTTTTCACCCGCGGCGAGACGCAGGCGCTGGTGGTGGCCACGCTGGGCACCAAGCAGGACGAGCAGATCATCGACGCGCTCATGGGCGAATACCGCGACCGCTTCATGCTGCACTACAACATGCCTCCGTTCGCCACCGGCGAAACGGGCCGCATCGGCGTGCCCAAGCGCCGCGAGATCGGCCACGGCCGCCTGGCCAAGCGCGCGCTGTTGCCGCTGCTGCCGGCGCCCGAAGACTTCCAGTACACCATCCGCCTCGTGTCGGAGATCACCGAGTCCAACGGCTCCTCGTCCATGGCTTCGGTCTGCGGCGGCTCGCTGGCCATGATGGACGCCGGCGTGCCGGTCAAGGATCACGTGGCTGGCGTGGCCATGGGCCTCATCCTCGAGAACGGCAAGTTCGCCGTCCTCACCGACATCCTGGGCGATGAAGACCACCTGGGCGACATGGACTTCAAGGTCGCGGGCACCGAGAACGGCGTCACGGCCCTGCAGATGGACATCAAGATCCAGGGCATCACCAAGGAAATCATGCAGGTGGCGCTGGCCCAGGCCCGCGAAGGCCGCCTGCACATCCTGGGCAAGATGAAAGAAGCGCTCGAAGGCTCGCGCAACGAGCTGTCGGCCTTCGCCCCGCGCATGCTGACCATCAAGATCAACCCCGAGAAGATCCGCGACGTGATCGGCAAGGGCGGCGCCACCATCCGCGCGCTCACCGAGGAAACCGGCACGCAGATCGACATCTCCGACGACGGCACCATCGTGATCGCCAGCGTCGACGAAGCGCAGGCCAAGGAGGCCCAACGCCGCATCGTCGAACTGACCGCCGACGTGGAAGTGGGCCAGGTCTACGACGGCACGGTCCTGCGCCTGCTGGACTTCGGCGCCATCGTGCAGGTGCTGCCCGGACGCGACGGCCTGCTGCACATCTCCGAAATCGCCAACTACCGCATCGCCAACATCAACGACGTGCTCAAGGTCGGCCAGCAGGTCCGCGTCAAGGTCATCGAGGCCGACGACAAGGGCCGCCTGCGCCTGTCCATCAAGGCCATCGGCGGCATCGAGCAGCAGCAAGCCGCCGCCGAAGCCGCGCCCCAGTCGGAACAGGCCGAATAAGCCTGCTTGCGATTGAACGCCACGGCGCCCTGCGGGGCGCCGTTTTCTTTGGTGCGCCCGGCAGGGCGCACCCACTTGGAGGTGGAAGACCTCTACTCGCCCGACAAGGGGAAGAGTTAGCCGAAGGCAAGGGCAACCCGGGTGACCGGGGGTCTGAAGGAAGCTGGATGGCAAAGCGCTGGCCTGACGAACAGGAAGCGGATGAGGCGTGTCAGCGGGGCAAGGCGGCCAAATTCGTCAAAGCCCGATACTTGTACGGAACGCTGGCCCGTAAATCCGCCAGGCATGAGCGTGAAGGCGGGTGCGCAATACCCGGGGAGATCTGGTCGTATGCCGGGGTCAAACCCGACTGCCGGAGTCGCAAGGCGACGGGATGTGCGGCCAGAAGTCAGCAGAGGGCATGGCAGGTCGATGGCGAAGGCGGCGACCCGCACGTACGGTGGTGTGGGAGGGCTGAGGGGGTAACCCCTCACCCTACCCGATGCGGACGCGCCCCGGGGGCGGGCCATCCCGGGGG